>DAOVBT010000294.1 GCA_030670375.1 Candidatus Aminicenantota bacterium
GTTTCGGTATGTACGATTGGATCCTGATGAACGATTTCTAGACGTATCCCAGCCGCGTCTCTTGTCTGCCTATTGAGAGTGGACCAAAAAGGCAGGATATTTTCATCTGAAACCCAATGGCACTCTAGAAGAGCTGGTCTACGAAGACGTGATGTTCGGCCGTCGCATAACTAAGGCAGAAAACGCGGATAAGATTCTGTACACACGGGAGACTTTTGAGGATTTTCCTGACTATTATGTCAGCGATTCCCGATTTCAGGACCCGGTCAGGGTGACAGATGCCAATCCCCAGCAGAAGGAATATGCCTGGGGACGAAGGATACTGATCGATTACGAAAACAGCCGGGGCGTGAAGCTTCAGGCAACGCTGACCCTTCCTGCAGGGTATGTAGAAGGAAAAAAATACCCGATGCTTGTTTACTTTTACCAAAAGATGTCTAATCGTCATCATAACTACTCCATGCCTACATACGATGACCGCCCTCACATGTCTTTATATGGCAGCGACGGCTATCTTGTGTTGATGCCGGATATTGTTTATACGGTAGGAACGCCCGGCTCCAATGCACTGGATTGTGTTGGGGCAGCTGTGCAAATGGTCATCGACCTGGGATATGCCGATCCCGAGCTTATTGGTCTTCAGGGCCACAGCTGGGGAGGTTACCAATCCTCTTTTATCGTGACCCAGACCGACATGTATGCCTGTGTGGTGACCGGTGCTCCTCTCACCAACATGCCCAGCATGTACAACATCCTGTATAAAAGTACCGGGAATACGAATCAAGGCGCGATCGAAACGGGCCAGGGACGTTTCGGACGCGATGTGTATCCGATGAAAGACCTGGAGCTTTATGTCAGCCAGTCACCGATGCATCATGCGGCAAAAATCACCACGCCTTTCATGATTCTTCACGGCACAGAGGATGGAGCGGTGGATTGGAACCAGGGGCTGGAATTTTATGTGGCCGCCAAACGACTGGGCAAAGAAGTCATCCTGCTGTCCTACCCGGGTGAGCCGCACCATCTGAGAAAAGAAGAAAACCAGAAGGATTTTCTGCAACGGATGAAACAGTATTTCGACCATTATCTCAAAGGGACACCAGCTCCGGACTGGATGACCAACGGCATCCCTTTCCTGAAAATGAAACACAAAGAAAAATAATTATAATAATTCAATAATTCGGGGACATCTTACTTATTTGGCTTGTTCGAGAAGTGTTTTTATTTCATGAAGGATTCTAGTTTTCGGCTGTGTTTGGAGTGTTTTAGTTTTCTTATCGCTTTTTCCTGGATCTGTCTGATTCTTTCCCGTGTGACTTTATACTGCTGCCCCACCTCTTCCAGCGTGTGTTCCATTCCATTGCCCAATCCGAACCTCATTTTGAGCACATTCGCTTCTCTCTGGGTGTTGGCTTGCAGTGCCTCCTCTATTTTCTCTTTCAAGTTGGTGTGCATGATCTCATCGTGGGGCGACAGGGAATCCTTGTCCTCGATAAAATCCCTCAGGTGACTTCCCTCTCCCTCTCCGATGCGTGTCTCGAGGGATAAGGGGACTTGTGCGATTTTCATGATTTTTTGAACTTTACTGACAGGCAATTCCATCTTCTTGGAGATCTCTTCGCATGTCGGCTCTCTGCCTTTTTCCTGAACCAGTCGTTTGGACACTCTGTTCAGTTTGCTGATGACTTCGATCATGTGCACCGGGATCCTTATTGTCCTTGCCTGGTCGGCAATGGCCCGTGTTATAGCCTGTCGTATCCACCAATGGGCGTAGGTTGAAAATTTGTATCCTCTCTGGTATTCAAACTTATCCACGGCAGTGATCAAACCGATGTTTCCTTCCTGGATCAGGTCGAGAAATTGAAGTCCGTAGTTGCTGTATTTCTTGGCTATGGAAACAACAAGCCTCAAATTGGCGCTGACAAGCTCTTTTTTAGCTTGGTCACGGATCTGTTTTCCCCGAATGATGGATTGTATCGTTTTTCCTATTTCCCGGGAATTGAGACCGACTTCTCTCTTATATTCTCTTAAAAGTTTTTCGATTTTTTTAATTCGCCGTCTCTTTTCCTCTTTGCCTCTTGCACTCTTAGATTTTGTCAGAGAGATTTTCAAATTATCTTTTTTTAGTTCAAGTTCGCTGATGATTTCAAGTTTTTCGAGGAGACTTTCCGCGAGCTTCTCCGTGTAGGAACCACGGATATCGAGATCTGTGAAGAGACGACTCATTCGGATTGTGAGTCTTCCCTGGGACCGGGCATATTTCTTGGATGGTGGGATTTTTTTGAGTTGGGTATACAGATCACCGATATCTTTGAGTAAAGACAGGAGGTTTTTCTTCTTTTTGACAAACGCTTTTCTTGTGAATTCGTCATCCAAGGAATCGAACACGAGGTAGATGATTTCATCCTCTTCATGGAGTTTTTCTTCCAGATACTGGAGTACGTTGTGGAATAATCGCGTGTTAAGAAGAGCCTTGGTTATGATTCCCTCACCCCGTTCGATTTTTTTGGCCAGGATTATTTCTTCTATTCTTTTTAGAAGAGGAATGCTGCTCATCTCTCTCATGTAGATTCTGACGGGGTCTAAGATTCTCTCAGAATCCCTAATCAGAACTGGAGAAACACTTTTTTGTTTCATATATTTCTTCTTTTTCTTCTTTCTCTCTTTCTTTTTTCTCTCTTTCTTTCTCTTTTTTTCCTTTCTTTCCTCTCATATTTTTTCATTCAGTATTCCTTTCGCAATTTAATGCAGGGTTCTTCCTGTAAAAATACACGTTTACATACAATGGAGGGATAATTTTGATAGTCGAAGAGCCGTTTATCAGAAACGTCTCCTTCCCCCTGGTCCACCTCGGTTAAAACCACCTTGTCCTCGATCTTGACGAGGACGGGCCTCGTTGACTTTTAATGAGCGTCCTTTCAAATCTGTGCCGTTAAGCCCATTGATAGCCGATTGGGCTTCGGGACTGTTGGGCATCTCAACAAAACCAAATCCCCTTGGATCCCCGGTGAACTTGTCTGTGATGATCTTGGCGGTTGTGACCTGCCCAAAGGCTTCAAAAGCCTGTCGCAAATCGTCTTCCGTGGCTTCTCGCGGCAAATTGCCGACATAAATATTCATTCTGACATCCTTTAAATATGGAGTTTTATAAGGGGGGGATATAATTTTGCCAGTTGAAATTTTCCCCGGGTCCCTTATGACCCCTCCTTTTACTTTTCCTGGACAGGTCTTTTTCAAATTTCAACATAAAGGATAATATCACAGGAAATATATAACGTCAAACAAGGGATTGAACCCTATTTCTGCATCATGAAAAGATTGTCTCTCAATCGTGTATTCAGCTTCACCTTTTTATAGATAATCCGCATGTACTCCTTGCCGCGCAAATAACTGATCATTTTATATGCCATGATATAGCCCTTTACGCTTTTGTAATCAGACAGAAAGGTCTCTGTTTCCACCTCTACCATCATTTCATCCAGTATTTTGCTTTTTATCTTGAACGTGAGATATGTTTCAGGGTCGACATAAAGGATTACCTTACCCCCGTCAGAATAGATCTGTTCAAGGACGAGATAATATTTACCATCGATTTTTTCTCTTCCTTTTAAGACCAGGGAAATGCTGTATTTTTCGGGATTAAGTATCCACCCCAAAGCAAGGGATCCCCTTTTTATATCTATGGCATCTGCCCCCGGTATTTCAACGGCCTTTCCTGTTTGCGGATTGAGTTCCCATGCCGTTTTTCCATCAAATCCTTGGACTTGGACCGTGTCCATGACTTTCATCTCGATGCGCCTTTTGTCCGGCTCTTTTTTGTATTGGGTGAAAGATACGC
>DAOVBT010000426.1 GCA_030670375.1 Candidatus Aminicenantota bacterium
GAGGATTTGTCCACCACAACGTGGCTGGGGTGGGAGGATTCGAACCTCCGAATGGCGGATCCAAAGTCCGCTGCCTTACCGCTTGGCTACACCCCAGTTTGTATCTGTTTCCAACACTCTTTTCGTGACAATGTCGTCGTAAGCACAGCCGCATATTCGTTCGAAAGCGTCCTCATAGCTTTTATCGCCTTTTTCCTTTGATAGAAAAGGCCAAAAACAGCCGAACCGCTGCCACTCATCAAAGTCAACTCTGACCCCTGCTCCTGGATTAGGCTCTTAATAGCTTTTATCTGAGGATATGTTCGAAATACAGTCTCTTCTAAATCGTTTTCCAAAAAGCCGAGATCACGGCTGTCTAAAAACTTGATAATTTTACTGTCTTTATCCTGTGAAGTCAAGGAAACACGAAACCTCTCATACACAGCTGCTGTCGAGACAGAAACCGAAGGAAGGACTAATACACACAAGAAGGGATTCAGGTCTTCCTGCGGAAAAAGGATTTCTCCTTTCCCTTGCCCCAAACATAAGCCTCCTTCGAAAAAATACGGGATATCCGCTCCCAGTTGGACTCCCAAATCCCTGAGGGCATCTTTCTCCAGCCCGATCTTCCACATTTTATTCAGCACCGACAGCGTCACGGCCGCATTGCTGCTTCCTCCTCCCAAACCTTTACCGGCGGGGATGTTTTTCGTCACATGAATTTCCACTCCCGTTTTGATGGCATGCCGTTTCTTTAGAAGGGTGGCAGCCTGGTGAATAAGATTAGATCCATCCCAAGGGATGGAATCATCATCCCCCTTCAGGATAATTTCATTTTGTGTATAGGGAAAAAAGACCAAAAGATCAAACATGTCAATTGACTGGAACAAAGTCCTGATTTCATGATAGCCGTCATTTCTTTTTCCCAGAACCTCTATCCCAAGATTGATTTTGGCAAAGGATTTAATGCGCATGGTTGAGTAATTCTTGGATTTCTGCCCATGTTTTGGGCTGGTATCTTTCGATGAATTCCGTGGAAAAAACACTTGGTTTGATCGGGCGGTTGAGGTTGACTCTCAGAACTTTCACCTGTCCTGTGCTCAAAGGGTGCTTGAATAAGAGGCGCCGGGCAAACGGCGTATCCCCGATAAACTCTTCGATCTTAAACCAGAGGTCTTCTCTTTGCCCGGAGACAATGCGGCCAACATGGTCTTTCGTAAAAGACCAGCTTCCCAAGTCCTCGTTGTGTAACATTTCTTGTTCGCTCCAGTTTCCGCTTAAAAGGTTGATCATTTCGGCCAGACTCAGCCGGAAGCCCATGAATTTATCGATTATATCTTCTTCCTGGCCTTGCCAATACACTTTTTTTGAGGGAACTACAAAGTAGGCTTCCCCCTCATGGATGACAATGCGATAAAGGACGCTCCCCAAAGCGCCTGTGACATCGATCCGCCCGCGGTCAGGCAGCTGGAAAAGAAAGGAAAACTTCGATCTTGCCGTACCTTGATCTCCAGAGATCACCAAGGAAGCATGTCCCTCCATCCGGTCAATTCGGGAAGGGAGCGGTGATAGGGATATGGGAGGAGGTTGACAGCACACAAGAACTGCCAGCATAAAACAGATGACAACCGTTTGAACTTTCCGCAAAACGCATCCTCTCAATCAGCTCGATTTATTTTCTCTGCTTTTTCCGCCCAGATCAAATCCATAATCCTCTGTCGCAATATTTGGCCTTGTGTCCGGGCTTCTCTTTTGAGCCTGATTTTGTGTGCTAGCCCCGTGGATTCTCTTCTCTCCAGGGCCGCCAAGATCAAAACCATAGTCCACTGTTTCTCTCATTTTCCGTTTCATCTTTTTCTTGCGTATCACGGGATAAAGCGGAGATCTCAGCTTCCTTCCGAAACAGGATAGGTTGGGATTAAAGACCATAAGAACGATGAATAAAGCGAGAATGCCCAGGATTCCGTATAATGCAAGCTTCATTTGATCCCTCAGAAACTAACCTGAATTATTCATAAAAAATGCCTATGACATAATTCATTTACAAGAATACCATCCTTTCGAGCTTATGTACATATTAATGTTGGGTGGGGTGGGTTGGCTTGGCATACGCAGAAAGTTACAAGAGGCATGGGGAAAGGCAGCATCCAAAGCAGGAAAGGAGGCTCGGAACAATAAAATGCGCTATTATCCCTCGGGGAGTTTTTTCTCTGCCTCTTCTTGAAAGTCAGGAATCTGGGATATGACATTCTCTTTGCCCATATAAAAGCCGAGATAAAATGCTGAAGATGCAAGTATTAAGACAAACAAGGATTTAAAAATATCTCTCATGGTCTTTCTTTTCAATTTTTATCCAAATGCGGATAAAAGTCAACCGAAAGTATCTATTTCCGTGATATTAAAAGGCTTTATGTCGGCTTTTAGGAATGGTTTTGCTCCCGTGAAGATTTTTGTCGTGCTCAATACAGCCTCGCCGTCTGACTGCCAGACTGTGTCGCAATTAAGAAAAATGAGAAATTCAATAAAAATAATCCCATTTGATTCCAAAAAATGGGCAATATTGAATAAGCATGTGCCCTTTTTCCCATTTTAAAAAATAAAAATAATTATGACACAGTCTGGCAGTCAGACGGCGAGGCTGTATTGAGC
>DAOVBT010000087.1 GCA_030670375.1 Candidatus Aminicenantota bacterium
AATCACAAGAATCACATTTGTATAAACGTATAAGGGGAGTAGAAAGTTAACAGCTGACTCTCAATTCATTCCTGGATATTCTTCTTAGGACATTCCCGCCTCTCCAACAAGAACTATGAAAATTCCGATAAGAAGATTGGAATTAGGATCCATCTACTTATTTTCTAAAACGATCATACTCAGGATTCACGCATTTTTCCCCCCACCAATCAAACATGAATTTAAGATTGGCGGTGTCCTCCGGGTATTGCCCCTTATCATCTGTTTCGAGAATCCAATCATCGAGAATCTTTCGGTATCGAACTAGTTCGTCGTTATATTCAGGATGGCCGGCCAGATTATCGATCTCATGAGGGTCGTTTTGCAGATCATAAAATTCCTCGCGCGGACGCTCATCAGACCAAAATCGGTCTTGAATCGCATCGAGCTGGCCTTGAACGTGGAGCCTTCGCATCGTTTGTGTGATCTCCCATGCATCACGATAGTTGGGCTGCATGTAGGGGCGATCCAATAAAAAATTACGGATGTATCGGAATCGTTTCGTTCGAACTGTACGAATCCTGTCGATGGTGTAATCGCACCGATCGCGGGCGGAAATGACAAACTCTCTGGGTTTAAATCCGTGGGCGAAAAGATTGCGACTTTCCATGTAATCGGGTATCTCGATACCGGCCAGGGCCAAAGATGTGGCGGCAATGTCAAGCCCGTTTACCAGGTCCTCCCGGATGCTTCCCTCCCTGCCGATCTTTTGAGGATTGCCCGGCCAGCTCATGACGAAGGGTACATGGAGTCCGCTGTCATAGCAAAACTGTTTGTGCCGCCAGAGTCTCATGCCGTGGTCGGAAAAGAAGAAAATTACTGTATTCTCTAAAAGTCCATCCGTACGAAGGTATTCTTCAATTTCACCGACTTCATTATCCGTGATCTGAACGCTGTCAAGATGTCGGGCCCAATCCTCACGAACCGCCGGATGGTCAGGATAATAAGGAGGCACATCGAAAGCCTGCCTATTCACCGGATTTCGAACCCTGTCCTTGAAGTTTTCTCTATAAATGTGTTTGCCGCCGGAAAGCTGGATCTGTCCGAAAAAAGGTTGATCCGGCTGCCTGTCTTTCCAGCCAATATTCCTTTTGCCCGACTTTCCATACAGCGCATGAGTAGTATATTCACCCGCATAGAGAGAATCGCGGTCATACCAGAAATTGTAGTCGTCTTTCCCTTGATTGAAGGTAAAATAACCGGCTTGACGAAATATTTCCGGCAAGGTTTTAACATCACTGGGCAAATGGATCGCTGTCACCTCTGAGCGGGAAGAGTGATGATTGTGCGTACCCAGGGTGGTCTGCATCATCCCGGTGATTATTGCTGACCGGCATGGAGAACATACCGGTGCAGGCATGAACGTGTTTAAAAACAGAACTCCTTTTTGAGCCATACGATCCAGATTGGGCGTGGGATTGATCTCATATCCATAACAACTCATCAGAGGAGAGACATCCTCGACCTCAATCCAGAGGATATTGGGACGCTGTTTGTTTGTGGATTGGCAGGCTGACCAGAGCTGCGGTAAAGAAACCGCAGCGGTTGCTTGTCCCATGGTTTTTAGAAAAGATCTTCGTTTCATGACTGAGTCCCTTTAATCAGATAGTGTCATTTGTATAATTCATACTATGATGGATAAATTTTGTCCAGCACGGCTTTTCGGAATATCATCTACTTACTGCTGTCGAGGGATTCCTCATTCGCTACGGTATGAGTGATCTATTCCAGGGTACCCTTTAGGATCCCCCGTTGGATATGGATTAAAATCGTTGAGAAAAAATGAATAGATACAGCGTTATATATTGCGTACGAAAAAATGAGTTTTTGGGAACTAGGGTATTGACATTAATATGAATAAAAGTAATACTATTGGTATGAAAACCGCCATTTCAATCCCCGATGATCTTTTTAAAGAAGTGAACAAACTTGCTCAGGAAAACAAAACCTCGAGAAGTCAGATTTTTTGTGCTGCTGTAGAGGCATATTTAGAGAAATTAAAATCTCACAAACTTCTCGAAGCGTTAAACTCAGCCTATGCAGATGAAGAAACCTCCGAAGAAAAGCTTCTCCGTAAAAAGAGCATTGAATATCATGACAGCACGATTCTAAAAAAGAAAAATGACGATCAAACAGGGTGATGTATTTTGGGTAAATTTGGCTGCTCCTAGGGGCTCTGAGCCTGGCTTTCGCCATCCCCATGTCGTAATACAAAACGATGTCTTCAATGCCAGCCGCATCAATACAGTGGTTGTCTGTGCCTTGACTTCAAATCTGAGGAGAGCACAAGCTCCGGGAAATGTGACACTTAACAAAGGAGAGGCCAATCTTGAAAAAAAGAGTGTGGTCAACATCTCTCAGGTTGTTACAGTGAATAAGTCAGATTTATCGGAAAAAATCGGCTCATTATCCTCTGAAAAAACAAAAGAAATCATTGCTGGAATAAAACTATTGATTGAACCCTTACCAGATCCGCGATCTTAATCCCACAGCTGATACTGCCCTATCTGATAGCTTGCCCCATCAGGTCATGATATAACGTTGTTAACGTTTTCATAGCCAAGGTCATCAACAGTGTTCCAAAAACCTTGGCTCACAGAATTTGATGCATCACTCTAGGGAAATTATCTAGAAAGGGATCGGCTTTTGATCTAGCCTCTTACTTTTGAATCGAGCAATCTCCCTCCGATCAAACCGAGCGGCGTCGCGATACCCAGGAGAACAATGCTGTAAATCAGGACAACGATGTTATAGGTCGATTGATGTAGATCAAAAAAATATTGGATCACGAAAAGTGAAATTGAGACAAAAATAAAAAAACACGCCAACACAAGTTTTTTCTTCAAGTGGGGCGTATTGATTCGTTTGAATCTGAGCTTGCCGTCAAATATCCCTGCTATCGTAGCGAAAATGGCCACACACGGAAGAATCAGAACTATGGCTCTAAGCATACCCATGAATACAGATCGATCATTGATAAAACCTATAATCCTTAAAACGCTTATCAGGAACATACTGGAAACAAATGCGATCGGCAAATGAACTATGACCGAGTGAATGTTTAGCTCAAGCACTATTCTTCTCTTTCTTGATATGGGTGATTCATACTCCTCAAAAATCTTTCCTTTTACTCCGCATGCAGGACAAATGTCAGGAGAATCTTTTCTTCCAACGACATAACCACACACCCTGCATTTATATAGTTTTCTCATCTACTTGCTCCTCAAATGATTTAGCTCTTTTTACCACGCTAGAAAGATAAAGACAATATAGCAGCCCAGCAGGATTCGATTGATAGCTTTCACCCTCAGGTCATGTTATAATATTATCAACGTTTTCATCATGGTAAAAAACACTTCAAGACTGAGGGAATTTGAAGACAACTACATACGCAGGGATAAACCAGATTTGCTGCGAAATTTTCAGCTGCTCGATCAACTCTACAAAGAAGCAAAAGCTTTATCTGTGTTTCCTCTCCAAGATCCTCTTTCAGATTTGGACATCGATATAAAGATTGCCAGGGTCATCAACAGTGTTCCAAAAACTTCTTGAACGTATTGCCGGCGAGCTCTTTTCGCAAAATATTCCTTATATGATTATCGGGGGTCAAGCTGTTCTTCTGTATGGGGAACCGAGACTAACTAAAGATATCGATGTCACACTCGGAATCGGGACTGAAGGATTAGAAAAGGTTATGCAGTCTGTTGAAAATCTTAAGTTCAAGATACTCGTTCCCGATCCAGAAGACTTTGTCAGAGAAACCATGGTGCTGCCTACACTTCATGAAAAAAGCGGAATACGGGTGGATTTCATCTTTTCTTATTCAACCTATGAACAACAGGCGATCCAAAATGCCAAGAAGGTGAGACTGGGCTCAACAGATGTCTGTTTCGCCTCATTAGAAGACGTCATAATCCATAAAATCATAGCAGGCAGGCCCAGGGATCTGGAGGATATAAGATCCGTAATCTTGAAGAACCCTGATTTTAATCTCCCTTACATAGAGAAATGGCTCGCAGAATTCGATGTTTCGCTAGAGGCAAACTATCTAGAGCTGTTCAAGAAAATTCAAGACAGCCTGAATGAGTGAATGGCCTCTAGTTGACACCCTCCCCTATTCCTTGATATCCTTTTGCCGACTTAGTACAAGGGAACGCAATGTCAGTAAAATGTCCTAATTGTAACACCACGAACACTCAGGATTCTCAATTTTGCAAAAAATGTGCATCTCCCCTTTCTTTGTCGGTTGATCCATCCGTAACAAAAACCCTTGAAACACCTGCCAAGGGATTATCCTTAGGTTCTCTCTTCGCTGACCGTTATGAAATTATCGAAGAGCTAGGAAAAGGCGGAATGGGAGTGGTTTATAAAGCTCTCGATACGCAGATTAACGAGGAAGTGGCTATAAAGCTCATAAGGCTTGATATTGCTGCAGACAAAAAAATACTGGAGAGATTCAGCAACGAACTCAAGCTTGCCCGAAAGATCGCTCACAAGAATGTCTGCCGGATGTTCCACCTGGATAAAGTAGAAGAAACGCCCTACATCAGCATGGAATATCTGGCGGGAGAGGATCTCAAGAGTATAATTCAAAAAAAGGGGAAACTGCCGACAGATGAGGCTATTGAAGTAGCCAAGCAGGTGTGTGAGGGATTGGTTGAGGCGCACAGGTTGGGAGTTGTGCACCGGGATTTAAAACCCCAGAACATCATGATCGACAAGGACGGACAGGCTAAGATCATGGATTTTGGAATCGCCCGTTCAATTGTAGCGCCAGGGATAACCCAGACAGGAGTAATCATCGGAACGCCGGACTACATCTCTCCCGAGCAAGCGGAAGGACAGGAAGCAGACGAACTCTCAGACATTTATTCCTTAGGAGTCATCCTGTATGAAATGGTCACTGGGGAAGTGCCATTCAAAGGCGACACGGCTCTCAGTGTCGCATTGAAACACAAAACTCAATTACCTCAGGATCCTGGAAAGCTCAATCCTCAGGTTTCAGAGGATTTGAGTCGTTTGATATTGATTTGTTTGGAGAAGGATAAAGAGAGGAGGTACCAGACAGCACAGGAACTCCTCGCAAAATTAAGAAATATAGAAAAAGGCAGTCCAATCACAGAGAAGATTCTGCCAAAGAAAAAACTTGAAACGGAAGCGATTGGTGAAATGAAATGGAAAAATTCGATTGCAGTGCTTCCTCTAACAGACTTGAGTCTAAACAGAGACCAGGAATATTTCTGTGATGGGATGGCCGAGGATATCATCACCAAGCTCTCCAGGCTTCCGGAACTCAAGGTCATTTCCCGAACATCAACGATGCGCTACAAAAATACAGAAAAGGATATTAAAGATATTGGAAAAGAGTTAGGCGTGGCGACCATTCTAGAAGGAAGTATTCGAAAAGAAAAAGACAATATCCGTGTTAGCGCGCAGCTAATTAATGTGAAAGATGGCTTTCATCTTTGGGCAGATACTTACGATCGTCTACTAGAGAGTATTTTTGATGTCCAGGATGAAGTCTCTCATGCCATCGCCGAGGCTTTGGAAATAAAGCTCACACAGAAAAAAATGGACGCTATCAAAAAAGGCCGGCCAAAGAATATCGAAGCTTATGAATATTTCCTTAAAGGAATGCACTTCATTAACAGCAAATATGTCATCTCTCACCGGGAAGAGGATTTTAAAACGGCATTGAAAATGTTTGCCAGAGCTGTTGAAATCGACCAAAATTATGCCTTTGCCTATATAGGTTTTAATTGGGGCTATCAACATCATTTTCATATAACCGGAAATAGGAAAGATCTTGAGAAAGTTAAGAAAAATGCTGAAATTATCTATAGATTAGACCAAAACTCAGCAGAGGCAAATGCAGCAATAGCATGGGTCCATTATCTTAAAGGTGAATATGAGAGAGCTTATGAGAGCTACAGGAAGGCAAAAAAAATAAATCCCAATATCTCATCATCGCATCACGTCGTAGGACTTTTTTATCGAAGTCTTGGATTACTTCACCAGGCTATTAAATCTGTCTCAAGATCCATAGAGCTCGATCCCTTTTATCTCCCTTCGCAATCACTTCGAGCCAGGTGTTTAATATACTTGAAGGAATTTGAAAAAGCCACTATTTGCATCGAAAACTCATTCGAGATCGAAAAAGACAATTTTTGGTCTCTTTCGGATCAATGCATCCTCTTGATTATGATGAAAAAATACGAAAAGGCCAAAGAGGTTTTAACCAAGGCTGAAAAAATAAACCCAGAGTATTCCAGTGTTCAATATTACAAAGCTTTATTATTTGCTGCGAAGGGAGAAAAGAAAAAAGCCCTTTCGCTTAGAAAAAACGGAGCCGTTTATGCTCTCTTAGGAATGAAAAAAGAGGCAATAAAATATATCAACAAACAGATAAAGAGAGGCAAGGAGCACTTTCAATACTCATACTTGCCTTTATTAAACAGCCATGTTTACGACAACCTGCGTGATGATCCTCAATTCGAAAAGATTTTGGAAATTCAGGAGAAGAAGTATGAGGATAGATTGAAAAAGTTTGGCAATTTATAATCAATCCTTAAGTCTTCTATACCAATAATCACCCTATTTGACGTCAAATAAGGGCCAGCATCCTTCCAAATGAATTGGTGTCAAAAAACTTATACGTCGTCAAATAATTCGGGGGAATAGAAGGGAGCTTATTGGCCGTAGATCAGCTTATCACTTTCAATTCTTTTTAGCTCCTGGGTAAACAAAATCGCATCTTTTTCCTCTGAACTCAGTTCTTTTGCAATTTTCTTAACATCGGCAGTTTCTCTCAGCAATCGCTTTGTTGCCCGGATCATTTCAGTGGATAATTTCTCTTGTTTACCAGTCTTCTCCGATTTTTCCCGCATCGTTTTTGCCTTTTCTAATTTCGAACGAGCTTCTTCCATCTCTCTTGTTTCTTTTTCCAGTTGAGTTTTGAAATCGTCCATTTCTTTTTCTGAATATTTCATCTCCTTCTTTATTCGTTGTTCAAGGTCTTCATTCCTTTGAAGTAATTCATCACGAAGCTGCTCTGCTTTATTACGATGTCTTTTTATAGTAGAACTGTAACGGCTTACATTCTGGTGGTTTTTGCATTTTCTAAGTTTTCCACTTAATCTACGAATCAAAGACATTCTCTTTTCCAAGTCTTGTCGGATTTCATTCTTGACAGTTATATCCCTTTTTAGTCTTCTTTCCGCAGGAGTATGTATATCTGCCATGTCCTTTCCTCCTTATTTTTCATCTCATCTTTATTACAATATTATTGAGTATTATATCTTTTTGTTTCTTCAATGTGAATTCGCTATTATTTTTAAAATACATGACAGCCAGCAAAGGCCTATCTGATGGGATAGGCACAGCTCCTTTTTTAGGTAAAAGTTGCCAGAGAACCACTATTGCCACGACAAGAACTAAAACAACTAATACAGGGATAAAAAGCTTTTTTAGGTTAAATTGAACGGTTATTTCTCTTGACCATATTTTAACCATTTATAGTTAAAAACTGCATAATTTTGTTAAAAAAGGAGTACGCTCGGCAGTATTCGAATCTACGGCCTTCTGATTCGTAGTCAGACGCTCTCTATATGCTACT
>DAOVBT010000434.1 GCA_030670375.1 Candidatus Aminicenantota bacterium
GTGGGCTCCATCGAAGAGGGAAAGCATGCCGATTTTGTGGTCCTGGAGGGAGAACCTCTGGATCTTGGATCTCGCATCATAGCGGTCTATGTGAACGGACGCGCTGTGTTCGCAAAGGATAATTAGACCTATGAAATCGAAACTCATCAGGAAGATGCTAAGACAAAGCCTTTTTTTGTGGGTTGTCTTGTGTCTTTTTGGCATTTTTTGCCATGCCCAAGACCCGGTTGTGATCAAAGCGGGAACGGTTCTCGTCGGCAATGGCAATGTGTTGAGGGATGTTTTTGTCGTTGTTGAGGATGGCAAGATTGTCTTTGTGGGAAAGGGATATGTTGTCAAACCAGACGCACACGTTCTGGATTTTGCAGACAAGGTCATAACGCCCGGTTTTATAGCGGCCAATGCCCATATGAATGTGATGAACCAGACGAATGAGGAAGGAAAGGAGGTCACGCCACAGATGAATTGCCTGTATTCGGTCGATCCCAGGGCAAAGGATTTTGATGAAGCCTGGAAGAGCGGAATCACGAGCGTCTATCTTGCTCCAGGGAATCTGAATGTTTTCCCCGGAACGGGCGCGGTTTTAAAAACAAAAGGCCGGATTCCCCAGGATATGTTGGTTCGAAATCAAGTCCACCTGAAAATGGTCCTCGGAAGAGAGCCCGGTCAGGGGAATGAATATCCCAGAGGTTTTGACCCGATACATTTGCGGAACCGCCGTCCCCAAAATAGAATGGGCGTTGTTTTTATCATCCGGTACGAACTGACGAATGTGCAGAATAAGCGCGGAGTACCGGACGCAGAACTCACTCCGGATGAACTTCAGTTTCGTCAGGTTTTGCAGGGCAAAACGCCTCTTCGCATAAGCGCCAGGTCCTACATGGATATCAAAACGGCCTTCCGGTTGATGGAAGAATTCGGATATCGTTGGATCCTGGAAGGCGGTGTGGATGCCTACAGGTATTTGGACGAGCTCGAAGCGAACGACATTCCTGTCATTTACGGCCCGGTGTACCAAAAGATAGGCAGAGGGGATTTTAATCGAGAAGATGATACGTATATGGCCCGGACCCCTGTTTTGCTGGCAGAAAGAGGAATTCGTTTTGCTTTCCAAAACAACGCAGAAAGTCCGATTTCCGCACTGAGGGACGAGGCCATCCATGCGGTAGAATTGGGATTGGCCAAGGAAAAGGCCCTGAGAGCAATCACCCTCGATGCCGCACAGATCTTGGGTATAGCGGACAGCCTGGGTTCGATCGCCAAAGGAAAGGATGCGGACCTTTTGGTGTTTGACGGAGATCCTTTTGAGCCTTCCTCGAGTCTATTAAGCGTTGTTATCGATGGAAAACTTTTTGATCCGAATAAATAAGAGTAACGGAGAAATCCGATGAGAAGACGATTTGATTATCACAAGTTAGGAACCTTTTGTTTAATGGTTTTTCTCTTTTTTCCCTTGGTGTGCCAAGCTCAAGCCATTGCTGTAAAGGCGAAAAAAATATACACGGTTTCAGGAGATGTCATCGAAAACGGTGTTATCCTGATCCAGGATGGAAAGATTCAGGAGGTGAGCACTGGCCTTGAGATCCCATGGAATGTGGAGGTTGTCGATTACAGCCAGAAAGTCATTGTGCCGGGAATGGTGGAGGCCCACGTTGCCAGAGGATACGATGTGGCCAACGAAACCAATCCGCTCACCCCGTTTGTCACTGTGTTGGATAACATCGACACATCCCATGATGCTTTCACATCGGCTTTGAAGGACGGAGTGACAACACTCCATATCATGCCGGGGAACAATACGATCCTTGGCGGAAAAGGTGCGGTGGTGAAAACCGTCGGATTGGTCGTGGAAGATATGCTGCTCATTCCTGAATCAGGCATGAAAGTTTCCGTTGTGGGGACTCCTGCCCAAACAAGAATGGGAGTGATGGCTCAACTCCGCCGGTATTTCAACGAGACCAAAGAGTACATGGAAAAACAAAAAGAGGAGGCCCAAAAAAAAGAAAAGATGGTCTCCACACCAGGTTCCTTCCGGTCGCCCGAGCGAGTGAAGTATGATTCTGTTGTGGACCTGCTCGAGGGCCGGTACAAAGCCTACGTGTATTGCCAGTATCCCTCGGATGTGGTACGGGCGTTCCAGTTATCGGAAAAATACGGGTACTCATCGGTCTATCTGCTGGGCCCCGAGTGCTACAAAGCCGCTGATTTTATAGCCGAAAAAAAACTCGACATCATTCTCGACCCGGAATTGGTCTATTACGAGCGTGATCCTCTCACAGAAGAAGTGAAAAAGATCGATATCGTCAGGGTGTTTCATCAGAAAGGCATCGCGTTTGCGCTCCTATCCGAACCCGACAGGGTGCATACCAGAAGCCTTTCTTACCAGGCGATGAGAGCTCTCAGCAGCGGATTGAGCCTTGATGAAGTCCTGAAGGCTGTGACCATCATCCCGGCTCGGATGCTGGGAGCGGATGGTCTTGTCGGTTCGATAGACAAGGGAAAACTGGCCAGCTTTGCGGTGCTTGACGATGATCCGTTCAAGCTATCCACAAAGGTCGAGTTCGTATACATCGACGGAAAGCT
>DAOVBT010000223.1 GCA_030670375.1 Candidatus Aminicenantota bacterium
CTAGGCCCAACCATTGCCCTTGCATTCGCTGTTCCGATGGTCAAGGTTTTTATCAACAGCGGAATTCCTGGAGGAATGGACAAGATGCCCGTTGTATTGGCAGCGGGAGCCTCTGCTCTGGCAGGAAAGGCCTGGGTAGGACTGGCAGGGGTGATCGGCGCTTTGGGCGCTTTCATCGCTGGCAGCAACACGTTCTCCAACATGATGTTTAGTCTTTTTCAATTTACCACGGCCATCAAAACAGGAGCTGTCCCAGGAGTCATCGTCGCACTCCAGGCTGTGGGAGGGGCTGCGGGAAATATGATCTGTGTGCATAACGTTGTCGCCGCATCGGCTGTCGTCGGATTGATCGGAAAAGAAGGGCACCTCATCCGGAAAACTCTTATTCCGATGACATATTATTTAATCGTGGCTGCCATTGTCGGCTTTATTATGCTGCAAGTTTTTAAAATTTAAGAAGAAGATGGGAAATCCTGGAGAGGAAGTGCTTTTCCGGTTACTTCCTCCGCGACATCAATTCTTCGATCTCTTCGAGTTCCTTTGGTACATCCTTTGTTAAAACCTCGCATCCGTCCTTCGTGATGAGAACGGTGTCTTCGATCCGGATGCCGATGTTTTTATCGGGATAGTACAGGGCTGGTTCGATGGCAAAGACCATGCCTTCTTTTAGCGGAACGCCACGTAGCCCTACATCATGAACACACATCCCGACATAATGCCCGATGCCTCCCCTTAATTCCTTTGGATTTATCCCCTTTTGTTTCATCACGTTGGCCACATGCTTCTGGACATCCTCTGATGTCACACCAGGTCTATAGGCTTCGATACAGGCTTTCTGGACAGCGAGCACAACCTCATAAACCTCCCTTTGTTCGGGAGTGAACTTGCCTGAGACGGGCCATGTTCTGGTAATATCCATGCACAGGTAATCCAAATCTGCCCCAAAATCCATCAGCACCAAGTCTCCGTCCTCCACCTTTCTCGCATTGTCATCGTAATGCCAAATGCAGGAATTGGGACCTGATCCCACGATCGGCGGGTAAGCCGCTCCTTTGGCCCCATTTTTCAGTATGATGTGCATCGCCGCCGCTTCGATCTGGTACTCGAAAACGCCTGGCCTAGTGACTAGGATAGCCTGCTTCACTCCTTCCGCCGAGATTTTCCCATTCCTTCTCAGGATTTCGATCTCCTCGGCTGACTTGATCATCCGCATCTCATCGATGAAAGGGGTGATATCGTTAAATGCCATAACCGGATATCGTTCCTTGATTTTTTTGATCCGGTAATTGTCGAGGGAAATCTGGTCGTTATAGTGCGTCCTATTCTTGCGGCCCACAAATATCAGCGTTTCCCAACGGGCATTGTCCACAGAATCCCGAGGGGATAATCGCATATGAAAAGTCAGACCGTACTTCCTGGCATTCCGTGCTAGGAATTCATCAAAATAGGAAACAGGGTAGATATCTGTAAATCCGGTTTTTTGTTTGGCCTCCTCATCTTTCAAAAGATTTTCCCCTTCGACCATTATTTCTCTGGGGGTTTGCCGAGGGAGGAATAAAAAAGATTCCTTCGTTTTTGGCGCCATAATCACAATCGCTCCGGTATCTTCGATCCCCGTGAAGTAGCAGAAATCGTTATCCTGCCTGAAATGTCCTCCGGGCGTGGGCATGCAATCGCCAAACAGGACAATCATTCCTCCTTCCAACCGGTTCATCAATGTCCCTCTGCGTCCAATCATTTCCTGTTTGGAAAATCCGATTCTTTGGGATAACAGCACGGATTGGAATACAAAGGCTAACAAAAGAAAAACCAACGGGATTAACCAGAATTTATTCCGGCTCATGATATTCTCCTATTTGTCGATTTTGACGATTCTTCCTTCGATCTTGTAATCGAGGTACTTGTGCTTTTCAAGCCAGCTGATCAAGACTTGATTGATCACTACGCCTGTATCCTTAATCTCTTTTACAGGAAAACCGAAGTATTTATCTTTGGCCTGGCCAACCAGGTAGTTGTTACTCACGACGGTGAAGACCTTGTCGGGATGAAGGACCTTCCCCTCTTTTACCAAAATCTCCCCGTTAACGGTGATGGAAACGACCCGCTTTCCCATAGGTTTTGAACTTTTGGAATGATAGGAATAACACAAGCCCGATATTTGAAGTCTATCCCAATCTTTTTCGACATCGTGTTCGAGTAGGTCCTTGATCTCCTTACCGGTGAGATCAAAAAGCACCAGAGTATTCCGGAAAGGAGACACCTCGAAGATATCCCCCTTCGTGATCGGACCAACCAATATGCCGTTCCGAATTCCTCCGGAATTTTGAAAGCTCATTTCTGCTCCAGTTTTCCAGCACATGGCATCCGTTATCCAGTTTCCTAGGGGAATCTCAACGAATTTTCCCTTATCATAGTAATCTCTTTTTGCCTTGCCGATCACCTTGGCATATTCTGATCCGATGGCTTCATCCACATGCTTAACCAAGGCCTTTATTTGAGGAGATGGGTTCAATCGTTCTTCTGCCCAAAGCCGAACTTGTTTTTTTTCATAACCCACCACGCGATCGTCTTGGACATCCACCTTTAAATAACCCAGCGATCTTTGGTGTCCTCGAGTGGACTGGATCAACACGCCATTGACCTTCTCGAACCGGCCTTCTTCGGATGCGACCAATATGATGTCAATTCCTGAAACATTTTTGGCGATATCCAAGGCTTCAAAGTATTTTCCATGAAACATCACGACGATCAGATCCGTCTTTTTATCCAATTCGGGAATCTTGGACCGCAGTGTAGGAACAACCCGAAGAACATCCAAATCTGCGATGCGTTCCTTCAAAACTTCTATCATGAATCTTTCTGACATAATACCGATAAATCCCACATTCAACTCTCCGATGTTGGAGATATGGGATGGTTTCACGGGAAGATGTTCGCCGGTTTTTTTGTACACGATATTGGACATAACCGTCGGAAAATTAGCCAATCTGGAGAGGCCCAATGCATTCTCGAGTCCCAAATCAAATTCGTGATTCCCGAAACACCAGACATCACACCCCAGCTTGTTTAAAAATTCGATCATCAATCCGCCGGTCACGTCTTTGTATGCCAACTCCGTGGCCGGTGTGCCGGTCATGATGTCCCCTGTATCAACATAAAAGACGTGGTCTTCCTTTTCTCTGATGGCATTTATGTAGTGGCAAGTGGCCTCCATGCCCCCAACCCATCTTTCGCCGTCCTTGGTCTTGATTTTAAATGGCTTATAGATCCCATGTGTGTCGTTCGAATGAAGGAAAACGATGGTTTCCGAAAACAGAGAGGGGACAGTGAAAAATAAAAAAATCAAAACAAAAATAAAAGACTTGGGTTTGTTCACAAAAAGGCTTATAGCACAGACAAAAAATATATGTCAAATGGCGTGATCAGTTCTGTGGCTAGTTTTGGATAACTTTGTAGGTCGCTTTTTCGAGGAATAAGTTGTCTTGCTCATCCGATCGGACAAAATACATGTGGTTCTCAGAAATGTGGAGAGGCTTGTCGGGCATATGCGTGGCTCCCAAGAATTCACCGTTTACCGAAAAAATATCCACCGGAATCGGGCCAGTCTCCTCTGTGATGTCACTTTTTATCCGAAAAATGAAGACATATTCCTCGGTCATCAATACGTGGTCAAAAAAGATCTTTTTATCTGGAATTTTTTTAACAAGATTCCGAATAACACTCCTGGGCCATCCGCGTTCTTTCCCAAGTTCTTCGATATCGGTCTCAAAATATTTTTTTTCCTTTTTGCTAAACTTATCGGGTTGGATATCCCTTCGAATGTGGCTTGTGGTTTCTCCTTTCTCGTCCAGGATCAAGATATCATACTTATCACCTATCCCCACAGCGGAATATCGGCCAAAATGGGCGAATTGAAGGGAGGGAGCGAATTCTTCCCGTGAATAATTGAACATGACCAGACGGCCGCTTTCGTCTGGGGCCGAAACCGAAAAGGCGCTTATCGGAACCTGAAAAAAAATTTTCAGGACGTTGTTCTGGCTGTCGACCATCACCTGGCTTCGATTATCTTCCCTCCAAATCCAACCATAAAAACAGTTCTCACCTATATAACCGACAGCGAGGCGTCCGTCCAGGTGAATTCGCTCTATGAAGTCCCCCTTTTCATTCAGGAAAGACAGATTATACATTTCATCTGCAACAACGAGCTGGCCCTTTGGTGTCATTGCCAGGAGATGGGGATTTTGGTAATCTCCTGGCCCCTGCCCTTTCTGACCGAAAGTCAGGATAAGCTCCCCTTCGGGTGAAAACTTAAAAACCTTGTGTTCCATCCTGTCTAAAACGTACAAGTTGGAGTCGGAATCCTCACAGACCGAAGCGATCGAGGCAAACATCAAATCTTTTTTGCCGAGCTCCAGTGTTTTGTTGATCTGCAACTCGATCTTATTTGCAGCTCCAGCAACACCGATAATCAAGGCCATAATCCAAAAAAATAGGACAGCAATGCTTTTTCTTCTCATCATACGATTATACTTCCTCCTCGGAACAAATGTTAACCTGAATTATTCATGTACGAGCTTAAAATCAAGGGACACGTTACCGATTTCGAAAAATCGGTACATGTCCCTGATTTCAATGTATATAGCATTAAATCCCGCTAAAATAAAATCATGCTTATGAAT
>DAOVBT010000260.1 GCA_030670375.1 Candidatus Aminicenantota bacterium
TTCTCTATTGCATAGAGAAGCGTTACGATTCCAGGGACATAGCCTTTGTAAAAAGAGACCATAACTAAAAAAAAGGGGATGATTAATCCTTTAATACTACGCTAACAGCCCCGATAATTGACTTAATTGGGTTGAAATTTCTTTTTTCTTTGTCAGCATTTTGTTTATGATTATCTCGGATTTGGCGTGCCCAAAATCTTCTTTAGGAATAAACTCATCAACTCCCCTTTTGCTGACACAGCCGGCATGTTGAGCATTTAATCATTGGATCATATCAATATAAAAACAAGTTTGATATAATCTCTTACAGAAATGAGGAGGGCGGTGGATTTCATTACAGTCGCAGAGTTCCTGGGCCATAGTAAGCTTTGGTCAACCTGGGGTATGCTCATACGAGCAAGGAGAGGAGGAAGAGGGCGGTGGATTTATTAATATATAAAAAAAATGGAGAGTAAAATGAGAATTAGATTTTTGGTCGAAATTCAGACTAAAGAAGTTCCCCCCGGATCTGGAAAACGAACCATTGATTTTGAATACGAATATGCCGTGTGTAAAAATCTTTTTAAAAATAGCCTTAATGATATTATAAATAATATCAGAACCATACTGAATAAGCTTGAATTTAAAGAAAAAGATATAATACTTTTGAAAAAAATCTCAATTGAAGAATAAAAAATTTGGACACAATCGCGGACACACGGGCGAGAGAATAATCGCCATTTTCCCCATATAATCCCAAAAAAGTCGAGAGACTGAAAATTGTAGGTATGTCAGACCCTCCTGGACACTTTATGTTATTTTGTAAGCTTCAAAAAGGAGGTCTGACAGATGCAAAAAGAAGTCAGAGAGATATTGAAAAACAGGATGAAAATAAAAAAGCAAACGATCCGGGAAAGAAGGAAGATCAATAAGATGATTATGCTTGAGTCCTTGCCAAATGGAATCAATTAGGTATATTATGAATTACGAAAACTGTAGCTTAAAATGTCAGCATAAAAGTCCTAAACCACTTGACGACGAACATCCTGTGATAAAAATAGTCCATAAACTTTTTTGACAGCAAATATTAAAGGTGGCATCGAGAATATTTTTGAATAATCCAGGAAATTAGGAGGAATAGCGTGGAGGAGAACATAACTATTGATAAGCCGGCAGGAAAACTCGGTGTTCTTATGCCAGGTCTGGGAGCTGTGGCCACGACTTTTATTGCCGGCGTCATGGCTATCAGGAAAGACATTGCGCGACCTCTTGGTTCACTGACACAGATGGGAACGATCCGGCTCGGCAAGAGAACAGACAAACGGATTCCCTTGATAAAAGATTTTGTGGATTTGGCCAACCTCAATGAGCTGGTTTTTGGTGGCTGGGATATCTTTGCAGAAAGTGCCTATAAGGCGGCCTTGAATGCTGGAGTTTTGGACAAGGAATTACTGGATAAAGTTAAAGAAGACATCGAACCCGTTACCCCTATGAAGGCCGTTTTCGACCAAAATTATGTTAGAAAGCTACAGGGCGAACATGTCAAAAAGGCCGACACCAAATACGACTATGCCCAAATGCTGATCGAGGATATACAAAATTTCAAGGAGAAAAATAATCTCGCTCGGATGGTTACGATATGGTGTGCCAGCACCGAGGTTTTCATGAAACCGCATCCCGTCCATGAAACAATCGAATCATTCGAAAAAGCCATGAAGGAGAACCATCCTGCTATTGCGCCCAGCATGATCTACGCCTATGCGTCGATCGCAGCAGGCGTGCCTTTTGCCAATGGTGCCCCAAATCTAACCGTGGACATCCCGGCCATGGTGGAGTTTTCTCGACAAAAAGAAATTCCGATAGCCGGAAAGGATTTCAAGACTGGCCAGACACTGATCAAGACCATCATTGCTCCCGGGCTCAAAGCCCGCTTGATCGGTTTGAATGGTTGGTTCTCGACAAACATCCTCGGAAATCGGGATGGCGAAGTCCTGGACGATCCCGAGTCATTCAAGACCAAAGAGGAAAGCAAACTGGGTGTGCTGGAATATATTCTGCAACCTGACGTTTATCCCGATCTATATCAAAACCTGTACCACAAAGTCCGAATCAACTACTATCCTCCGCGGGGAGATAATAAGGAAGGCTGGGATAATATCGATATATTCGGTTGGCTGGGTTATCCGATGCAGATCAAGATTGACTTCTTGTGTCGGGACAGTATCCTGGCGGCACCGATCGTGCTCGATCTGGCGTTGTTTCTGGACTTGGCCCAGCGGTGCAGTATGAAGGGAATCCAGGAATGGTTGTCCTTCTACTTCAAGAGCCCGATGTGTGCTCCAGAGCTCTATCCTGAACACGATCTATTCATCCAGCTGATGAAACTGAAAAACACCCTTCGGTATATCAAAGGGGAAGATCTGATCACCCACCTGGGTTTGGAATATTACGATTAATTAATTTATGGCTTATTTATGAGGTCAAACCTTGACATTGGACATTTAATTGTCATGGCTAATCCTTTTCCCTTGCTGGCAAAAGCATATCAAGGAACGCAGGGTGGTGTCAAATTCCCGTATGAAAAAAACTATAGAAAGTATAGTGTAGATATGTCGATGAGGGACTTTAACTTGCCCGGAATTAAAGGGGGCATTGGGTGACTAGGGTTTTTGTGTGAGAGCGGTTAAATTAAATTTGAATTCACTAGGTCTATGGAAGATGAGTTAAAGCATCTAATAGGTTAGACAATTGTAGGATCGATACAGAGATAGACTTATCCCATGTGACATATATGTGCCAAAAGTTGTTTAAAATAGCTGAAACTACGGGTCTGTAGTATAAAAGACAAAACTAAGGAAAAGCCTGAAAATCAGGGGAAACCTCTGGTACGCCCGGCAGGATTCGAACCTACGGCCTTCTGATTCGTAGTCAGACGCTCTATCTGACTTAACTATATTAATTTCAATAAGATACGTCCTTTTTATTTTGCCCTTTTGACCAAATATTGACTACTTTTTTCTGGGAAATTCCTCTGCTTTATCAGAATGATTATTCGCCTTGCTGCTTTTTAAATGACATTTGCACTAAAATATGATAATTACAACCGAGGCACAGTTAACAATCAGATCATGAAGAGACGAGAGTTCGTTAAAACTCTGGGGGGATGCGTAGCGGCCCTGGCCGCACCGGGATGCGCAAGGAGGAGGGATACACCTGAGAAATATCAGGCAATGGTCAAAGGTTACTACCGTATGATCAGCGGAATTGACAGGGTCATCGGACGGCTGCAGGAAGAGCTTGTCCGTCAGGGCATAGAGCAGGATACCGTCATCATGCTTATCAGCGACAACGGCTACTTTCTAGGCGAAAGGGGTTTTGCCGGCAAGTGTCTTATGCACGAGCCATCCATCCGCGTGCCCCTAATCGTCTATGACCCAAGGCTTCCGCAGGCGCTTGCGGGACGCGTCATTACCGAGCCAGCGCTCAACCTGGACCTGGCTCCCACCCTGTTGGAACTTGCCAGGCTTCCTGTTCCTGAAGATATGCAGGGGTGTAGTTTTGCGCCCCTGATGAGAGGCCGGAACCAGCCCTTCCGAACCGAGGTCTTCTGTGAGCATCTCTGGGACCATCCCCAGATCCCCCAGACGGAGGGTTTCCGCACCGGTGGGTGGAAATACATTCGTTACCTGAAGCACCCCGAGTACGAGGAGCTTTACAACCTGACTGACGATCCCAATGAGAGCCAAAATCTCGCCTCTGATCCAGGACAGTCCTTGCGATTGCAGAGTCTACGCCGAAGGTGCCGGGAGCTGGCGGAATCGGCCGCCCATCAGGGAGGAAAAAAATGAATCAAGCAGCAAGGAACGCACTTTATTTCGGCGTGATTTTATTGACAGCTACAGTGCTCACAAGCTGCGGCCGAAGCGGAGGGCTTCGTGTGACTGATCTCCGAACGCAATACAGGGTGAATCCTCTAGGAATCGGTACAGCCATGCCCCAGTTGAGCTGGACCCTTCAGTCTGATGTCCGTAATTGCACCCAAAGCGCCTACCGGATCCTTGTTGCGGAGAGCGAAAAGCTTCTGGATGAAGAGCTGGGCTGCTTGTGGGACAGCGGCAAGGTGGAATCGAACGAAACCCTCAACATTCCTTATGAAGGAATCCCTCTGGGCTCAGGACAGAAGTGTTTCTGGATGGTCCGCATCTGGGAC
>DAOVBT010000365.1 GCA_030670375.1 Candidatus Aminicenantota bacterium
GCTGCCCGATAAGAGGGATGATTTTCCGGATTTCTTCGACATATATCTCTTCGGAATAGCCGTCCTCCAGCATGCACTTTGTTTTTTTCAGACAGGAAAGGATGTCCTCGAACAGGAGTTTTTGCCGGAGGTGGAGAATGACTTCTTCACTCCCCGTTTGTTTGGGCACAAAATGGGTAAAAATCATTTCTTTCAACCGATCGAGATTGGTTCCTTTCAGAGCGGAGATGGCTAAAGATGGAATATTTCTGTGCAAACTTTTTATTTTTTTGAGGTCCATTTTCACGGACAGGTCGCTCTTGTTGAACAGGATCAATGTCTTTTTATCCTGGAATTTTTTCAGGAGTTTGAAGTCTTTGTGTGACTCCTTGCGGGAGGCATCGAAAACGAGAAGGATCCCATCCCCGGCAGAGGCCAATTTCCCCCCCCTTTTTATGCCTTCTTTTTCGACAGGATGAGCTGGCGTATCAAGCCCAGCCATATCGGTCAGAGTGAACAAGGCATCCCTGATTCTGATGGTCTCTTGGAGGTAATCCCGAGTAGTGCCAGGGAAGGGGGTTACGATCGCCCGGTCTTTCTCGAGAATGGCGTTAAAAAGGGTGGATTTGCCCACGTTCGCTTTTCCGGTTATAATCAGCAGAAGGCCTTCAGAGAGTGTTTTCCCCAGGTCGTAGCTGGAGATGAGCTCGTTGACGGTGTTTTCGGCGTGTTGGAGGGTTTTGGCGATCGTTTTGGGGGAAATGGAACGACCCTCATCAGGAAACTCTATAGAGGCCTCTATCTGGGATAAAAGCTGTATGATGTGTTGCCGCAGGGAGGTTGTGGTTTTGGAGAGACTGCCCTCCAGTTGTTGAAAGGAAATTTTTGCCTGTTCGAGGGAAGCCGCGGTGATCAAATCGTTGATGGCTTCGGCTTGGAGGATGTCTAAACGCCCATTTAAGTAAGCGCGGAGGGTAAACTCTCCAGGAGTGGCGTGCCTAGCTCCAGCTTTGATGCCTATACGGACAACTTCCTCGAGAATAACAGGGCTGCCATGGCAGCTGATCTCAACCAGATTCTCGCGCGTGTATGTGTGGGGTTTTGGGAAAAAGGTGAGGTAGGCTTCTTCAAACTTTTCGTTGTTCGCAGAGTCAAAAAGGTATCCGAGGACCGGATGGCGAGATGGTATCTTTTGCTGGTTTTTTTTGGGCTTGAAGATTTTCTTTGCGATTTGGAGAGCTCTCTGCCCGCTCATCCTGACCACTCCCAAGGCGCCAAATCCCATAGGCGTGGAAACAGCGATGATGGTATCGTCCAGCATGTCTAGTCTATATTAAACGGAACAGGCTAATCAGTAAAGAGGCTCCGCGATTGCATCTAAATAACTAGTAAATATGTCCTGGCTTAGAATAATCATGTTTATGAATAATTCAGGCTAGTAAAGATATAAATTCGATGGGAATATAGTATATTATATCTGCCTTCGGCTTTTGGCCTGACTATTCTTTCGAGGGGAAGATTTTCACCTGCTTCAAGAATCCATCTCCGATACTTTCCGATGTGATGCCAGAGACTTGATTGGCTGCGATGTGAACGATGCGTCTTTCGTAGGGATTCATAAAATCCAGGATTTCATTTTCCCCTGTCTCTTGGACTTTGTGAGCGATCTCCTGGGTTCTCTCCTTGATCTCCCTCTCTTTTCTTTTCCGGAAAAAATCGCAGTCGGTCTGCACCTTTTTTGTCGACATTTTGTTGAGGAGGTGCTGAAGAGCCAGGAGTAGGGATCCATCCTTCCGAAGCAGCAGATACTTATCCATCCCATCGAAGATGAAATAAAGCATGTCATTTTTTTCTTTGATTTGGTACCGGATTTCCAGGGGGTATAAGGAGAGGAATTGTTCCAAGAACCGGACCGCCGGATAATCCCCTGCGGGTTTTTTCGGCCATGTGCGGATGACGATTTCTTTGGTTCCTATCCCGAAAAGTTTTGTTTTTTCGGCCACGACCTCATAGTTGAACTGGGTGCGTGGAAGCTTTAGCGTTAGCTCGGCCAAACTTATGGCATCTTCTAAGTTTCTTCCCTTGAACTCTTGGTCGATATCGTTATTTTTTTCTTCTTTTTCCATGAGATTCACTCTTTTGTTTTTTTCGGAGCCGGTTCATGATGTACTGCTGGCCGATTTGCAGGACGTTGTTCGTTAGCCAGTACAGGACAAGCCCACTGGAAAAATTCATGAAAAAGATGGTCATGACCACCGGCATGATCATCATCATCCTCTGCTGGGTAGGGTCGGCAGAGGTGGGAGTCATCTTTTGGCTGATATACTGGGTGATTCCCATAAGGATGGGTGTCACGTACACCGGGTCATGCACAGAAAGGTCTTTGATCCAAAAGATGAAGGGGCTCTGCCGGAATTCTAAGGAAATCGCCAACATCCGGAAAAATCCCCAAAAAATCGGCAGCTGGATCAGCATCGGGAGACATCCCCCAGCCGGGTTCACCCCATGCTCTTTGTACAGCTTCATGATCTCTTCATTCATTTTGCGCCGCTGGCCTATATCCTTTTTGGCCTTCTTGTATTTGGCCTTGATGGCTTTCATTTTGGGCTGCAGCTCCTGCATTTTTGCCATGGATTTGGTGCTGCTGTAGGTCAAAGGGAAAAACAAAATTTTAATGATGAGGGTCAGAATGATGATGGAAAATCCCCAGTTGGGAACTGCCGTATGGACGTATTTGATGGCTGCGTGCAGGATTTCGGCCATCCATCCAAAAAAACCGAATCGGATGATTTTTTTAGTGCTCGGCTCCAGCTCTGTCAATCGATCGACATCTTTCGGGCCGATAAAAGCTTTTTCCGGAAGGTCTAAAGCGAGAAAATAATAGGGAATTTGGTCGATGTCTTCTTTCAGGAATGCCACGCTCAGTTTTTGTGGCGGGGCGAGAAACAGGACGACGAAATAGTTGCTGTCGTAGGCTACCCAATCGGCAAAGTTGTATAAACTGTTTTCCAGCTTGTATTTACTCTCCTCGTGCCGCAAAACCTTGGTGCCAGCATAAACGCTCACCCCGGCTCCTCCGCCACCGAGGCGTCTTTTCAATTCCTCGGCGGAAAGATTGCCAAAGCTCGGCCCCCAGATAATGCGGGGGGTGATTTTTTGCCCGTTTCTCCAGAGGTTGATCTGGATATCAAAATCGTATGCGTTCCCGTGAAAAGTGAAAATTTTCTCGACCCGTGTTCCTGTTTCTGT
>DAOVBT010000337.1 GCA_030670375.1 Candidatus Aminicenantota bacterium
TTCCCCGTTCAGGGCATTCAAGGTCCTCGGCCTCCGGATGGTGACAACAGCGATATCGTCCCTATCCTCGCGGAATACCATCGGGATATGCCAGGATTTTCTTGATTTCGCTTGTTCGACCAAAACATCAGGGACTTTAAAACCCGGCCACTCTTCGGCATATTTTTTGACCAGCTCAAGGGCTTTATCCACACCCATTCGATTCATCATCTGGAAGGGAGGATTCACGACAAAGGCACTCTCAACAGCCATCTCCAGGTCTCCGACATTGGAAATCCCTGAATCGAGGATTTCACACGCAAGACCGAAGTATGCCCCTTTGATTTGATCGGATACCTCTTGGAAAACATTCTCGTTGAACGCCACTTCATCCGGGACAAACGATGTTTCCCAAGGTTTCCCGAATTTGATCTGATTCTCCAAAAGGTTCGGGGAATGAAACCACGGCATGATTTTCTCATGCAATTCAGGGGCGCCGTGTTGCACGATCGGATTGCCCCCCGTGAGATTCATGGCCGTGAAGGGCCCCACACCGAGTCCTAGGGCTTTCTGCACCATGGCATCCACCTGCTTGACCGTTCCCACTCCCTTTTCGACCAATAGAACAGCCGCGAGGAAAATCCCCTCGAAGATGGGATCTATGGCATAACCGAACCGGCTCTTCACCTTGATCGGAGCTTTGCCTATCTGTTCGTAAAAAGCCATTAAAAAGCTGGTCACTTCGGGTGAAGTCTCTTTCCCCGGGACGATCTCGACTATGATACTCCGCTCAGCAGGAAAAAAGTAATGAATGACAAGGCACCTCTTTTTATTCCTGGTTTCCTCGAATATAACTTCCGGTTCCATATGGGAAGAATTGGAAGCGAGCATGGTTGTATCAGAACAGACTTTTTCCACCTCGGAAAATATTTTTTTCTTGATGCCGACATCTTCGGTCGCCGCCTCGATCACCAAGTCCGCACCGGCAAGCTGGGAGTAATCGTTTGTCCAGGTGATATTGGCTATCATGGCATCCGCCTCATCTTTTTTGAACGCCCTTGTCTTGACACCTCTGCCTATCTTTCCCTTGACGCGGACCTCTCCTGATTTCAACGCGCTTTCAGCGATATCCACGACCACAACGGGAACTCCGTGACTGTGGAGGACTTTGCTGAAATACAGCGCAATATCTGGCCCGATGTTGCCTGAACCGACAACCCCCACTTTACTAATTACCCTACCGAATATATCCATGCCCATTTGTCGCCTCCTTAACGTAAACTTCTTTTTTAATAATTTGTATATAAAACAATCTATTGACTTTTTAGAAAAAGCAATTTTATAATTTGCTAACCTTTTTGTAAACCTTAAGGATGTCAATGTTGCTGAATTGCCAATCGTCACTTAAATTTTCTTGGATAGTAATCTCTACCATTCATAATATTTTCTCTCATTTGCTATAAAAATAAAGAATAATTTATACTTTATTTAACCTGGATAATTTATGAATTATCCAAGTTAATTCGATTTGAAAGGAGAGAGAATCATGACAACAAAAAAAATTCTGCTCAAAGAAGAGGACATCCCTAAACAGTGGTACAATCTAGCGGTAGACCTTCCCTCGCCTCCAAAACCTCCTCTGGGGCCTGACGGCAAACCCATATCACCGGATATGCTAGCTCCTGTTTTCCCGATGAATCTGATCGAACAAGAGGTGAGTCAGGAACGCTGGATAGACATTCCCGAAGAAGTGATCGAAATTCTTTATCGCTGGAGACCGACTCCTCTGCGTCGAGCCACTTACCTAGAAGAATATCTAAAAACCCCTGCGCGCATCTATTACAAGGACGAAAGTGTTAGCCCCCCTGGGAGCCACAAGCCGAATACCTCCGTTGTACAGGCTTGGTATAACAAACAATTCGGGATCGAGAGCCTCACAACAGAAACAGGTGCGGGCCAATGGGGAAGTGCTCTTGCCTTTGCATGCAAGCTGATCGGACTGGAATGCAAGGTCTACATGGTCAAAATCAGTTTTACCCAAAAACCCTATCGAAAGACTATGATGCAGGTTTGGGGCGCAGACTGCGTTTCGAGCCCGAGCTCCGAGACCCAGGCCGGGCGAGACATTCTTGAAAAAATGCCTGATACCCCGGGCAGCCTCGGAATAGCCATAAGTGAAGCCATCGAAGCCGCTGTTACGGATGAAACCGGTAAAACCCGATATTCTCTCGGGAGTGTTTTGAATCACGTGCTTCTCCACCAGACGATAATAGGCCTCGAGGCCAAAAAACAGCTCGAATCAATAGGTGAGAAGGTGCCAGATGTAGTTATCGGCTGTGCAGGGGGTGGCAGTAATTTTGCCGGATTGGCATTTCCGTTTGTCTACGATAAGATCAATGGCGCAGAAATAGAAATAATTCCCACCGAGCCAGAAGCTTGTCCGACGATAACTCGAGCTCCTTATGTCTACGATCATGGGGATATTGCCCGTATGACGCCTCTTTTGCCCATGCATTCACTCGGCCACACGTTCGTTCCTCCTCCAATTCACGCAGGAGGCCTTCGATACCATGGGATGGCACCGCTCGTTAGCCAAGGAATTATGGATGGACTTTTACAACCCCGTGCCTTTCACCAGCTCAAATGTTATGAATCCGCCGTTCTCTGGGCCCACACTGAAGGAGCCATAACCGCACCTGAAACCAGTCACGCTGTGGCCTGTGTTATCGATGAAGCCAAAAAAGCAAAAGAGGAGGGAAAAGAGAAAGTTATTTTGTTCAATTACAGCGGTCACGGACTCTTGGATCTTTCAGGATACCAAAGTTTCTTTGCCGATGAATTGTCTGATTATTCCCTTCCCGATGAAGAACTTGATAAATATCAGGAGGCGTTGAAAGACCTTCCCAAGCCAGAGTAAAATGAGGTAAATGGAAAATCAAAAAATCGATGCCTATGATCAATTGCAGCAGTACTGCCGATCGCTGGGACATAAGGTCTCCTTTGAATACTGTCGGAGTATGAACACAAATTTACCCTGTAACAAAATCCTCGATTGCTGGAAAGATATCATGCCGATAGACGTATTTATCCGCAAGAATTACACCGATGATGAGATAAGTATTTTTTTAGCTCCGGCTAAACCAAAACTAACCCAGATTTATGAATTGATGAAAAAGGCTGAAAACTCTGGAACTAAAAGCATCAAGTAAAAACAGAAAAGATTTATGATTGACCCTTTAGATAGCCGATTTCAAAGGCCTTTAAATTCATCTCAAGGTTTTCAGGCCGGCTGACCGATTCCAACACGGATTTTATGTCATCATATTCAAACGGCACCAGTCCTGATCCCACAGAATAGCCGATGAGCACGATATTGGCAGACCTCACAAATCCTATCCGAGAGGCCGCATCACCGGCATCGAATGACTTGAAATCGATCTCTTTTAGCTTTAGATAAGACAACACCTCAGGATCGAAGCGTTTTGT
>DAOVBT010000160.1 GCA_030670375.1 Candidatus Aminicenantota bacterium
CGTGCAGAGGGCTGTGTGGTCGGAACGCCATTCTTGATCGCATCTTCCATGGCCATCGCAAACGTGTCGATTTCTTCGAGTGTCGTGTAGACGTTCGGCGATACCCGTATTGCTTGATAATCGAAGCGGGCGTTGGGTGGAACTCCCCCTATGAGCGGAACCACGATTATTCTGTACTTGTCCATTAAAAATTTCGCAAGGTCCCTGACATCGATGCCGTCGATGTAGACCGCCGCCACTCCCCACATTTGCGGAGGCTCACTAATATTAGATAAGACCTTGAACTCCGGATACTGTTTGAGAGCGTTAATATACCGCATTGTAAGATAGCGCATCCGTGCCGCTTTGCGCTCGGCCCCGATGGCCTGATGAAAAGCCAGCGCTTCACCGAGTGCTGCCCTAATAGCCCAAGGGTGCGTGCCTATCGACTCGAACTTGCGAATATCGTTTACCTGACGGGCTGGTGCCGCCTGCATCGGCCAGAATTTTGGTATGCTCTCCTTGCGTACGTAGAGACAGCCATTGCCTATGGGTGCCAGTAGCCACTTGTGCAGACTCACTCCATAAGCGTCACATTCAAGGTCCCGCAGCTTGAACGGGAAATGCCCCAATGCGTGTGCTCCATCGACGATCGTGACAATGCCTTTCGAGCGCGCCAACCGTGCAAGTCGCTGCACTGGGAACATCTGAGCCGTTAAGTTGGTGATGTGACAGAAATGGAATACCTTTGTTCGCGGCGAGATAGCGTTCTCAAAACGCTGATAGAGATCGTCCTGGGTAGTCGGTACGGGGAACTGGAGTCGAGTCACTTTGATTCCGTCACGCCGCCTGCGCTGATCCCATGTCGTCAACATGCGAGGGTAATCCTGCTCGGTCGTGATCACTTCGTCCCCGGCTTCAAGGTCCAGTCCATTTTGTGCGATCTGCAACGACTCGCTGGCACCACGCGTCAATGCCAGTTCTTCAGGTTCGCATCCGAATTCTGCTGCCATCCGTCGGCGAATCGTCTGGATGTTCTTTTGGACCATGCGCTGATAGTAAACGGGCAACATGTTGATGATGTCCATGTACCGCCATACCGATTCGAGAACAACTCGGGGAGTAGGGCAGGTAAAGCCGTTGTTGAGGTTTATCAGCGTGCGGTCCAGCTTGAATCCCAATTGGATTTCCCTCCAGAAGAACTCGTCTTTTGCGACATCCTCCGGAGAACGGTCCGCGACAGACTGCGAAGCGGCAACGATGTCTTTGAGGCCACCGGCCTTCGCGGTGTAAGCCGTCATCCCCAGAGCAGCACCGCTGCGCAGAAATGTGCGCCGACTCAATGTTTTAGATTTCATGACACACCTCGCCTAAAAGAAATGATTTCAATTCTGTTCAAACTTATCATGTCTTTTCCCTGATTTCAACAGATTATTATGAATGCTGGACTCAAGTTGATTCTTCCTCCTCTCCTTGATATTCTTTTGTCAGACAAATAGGTGCATGAGGATGAGGCACTGGAACCCATATCCGAGAATGAAGTATCTTTGAGACCTGGCTGTCCCCTTTATTTAATTTTGAGGGACCGCCGGACAGAGAAACTGGAAGATGTGTTCTTCTCAATGGCCTCGATTTCAAGTTCGAACTCACCCGGCACCAAATCCGGAAGCTTCATTTCAATCATCAGGATATCTTTATTGTCGCTTATTGCATGAGCATCGAGGATCTGCATTGGCAGCAGGATCGCTTCACCCTCAGGTTTTGGGTGGAATCGGACAATGAACTTAACCTCAGGAGCTGGACCGCCCGCGAAAGTGACAGGCAGCACAGCAAGAAGATTCTTTATTTCGGGGCCAATTTCCCTAACAACAAGACGGTGATTTTCGGGAAGATATTTATAGATATCCCCAAGAGAAAGACCTTTATCTTTTCCCTTTTGGCCTTTCTTCTTTGAAAATTTAAAGATTTTCGATTCAGAGCCCGCAGTAAATAGAAGGGGAGAAGTCAGAACGATTTCAGCGATGCTTTTATCCGGAATATTAAAGGCCGCTTTTCCCATTGAGGCTTGCCCTGTTTCCATGTCCCTGGCCACGATCCGGCATTCGTATTTACCGGCATGGAGATTGGCCAGGAAGTAAGGAACAAGAATTTCATTATCGAACGGAGAAAAATCGATTTCTCCATTCATTTCCTTTACCACCTTTTGGTCTTTGTTGAATAGGAAGGCAAAAATTTCGACATTTGAAGGAGGAACTCCTGTTTTTTCATTGACTGTAATCTGGGAAAGCAAAACACAATTCGTTTTTTCCTCGCCCGAGACAAAAAGCGGTTCAATCGGAATATCCAAGGTTCCAGATGTGGAATGCTTTTCGGTAAACATCAGGTCGAACAGATGGAGCTGCTTTTGGAAATCCGAAAGCTTGGCGTACGGCCTGGGATTAAAATAGCCGTGCTGGGCCAGAACCTGCAGCCCAGGTTTGTTAACCTCCACTTTGATCTGATGATATTTTCCGTCCCAGCTTTCGTTTATGTAATAACCAAGGACATAAAAATTCCCTGTCAAAGACTGAACTTCCCGGGATATCGTTTCTATATCCTTGATGTCGGCAAAATATTTCCCCCCGGATGCAAGGGCCAGGTCCTGTAAGGGATGATCTTTCCAGATATGTTTTTTCTTGATGGACAATGTCCAGATGCTTTTTCGGATCCAATTTCGGGTGTTGACCGTATACACGGGTGTGCTGGCGCTGGCAAATTCCTTTCCAAGTTTTGAGGCATTGGGCCCGAGATTACGGCCGGTGAAAATTATCAGGCTCTTGTTCCCAGGGATATATTTCAGGGCCTGGGTTAAGTCGTACATTCGAGGGACGAAATCTCGGTGGTGCCCCCCCCCTGATCCTGGAACACTGATGGAAGCTCCCCCGGTACCAAAAACGTTTATTCCTCCGCTCATGATTCCAATTGACTCTGAATTTCCTCCTGATCCCGTTCCCCCAGAACGCCCAGACCTGTCTCTTATGCTGTCATCTCCTCCTGCCGTTGAAACAAAACCCGGACTTGGTTTAACCTCGATGTCTTTTGTCTTTTTGATTGCCCTGCGGATCTTCTTATGATCTGTTGTCAGATACTCCTGGATGAGGAATCCTCTCGTTGGTGAAAAGCCCAAAATACCGACTTCATCTCCAGGCCGCAATTGTGTATCCATAAAATGGAGTGCGGCCTCTTTAGCATTGGCCATGCCGTTGATATCACTTCCCTGGATGTCGAGGAAGATGAGCAACCTCCGGTTCATCTCCTTCACAGATTTGGCCAAGTCGGTCGCCTCGCCCGATGGGCGGACTTTCATCCCTTCTTCGCTCAAGGTGTGCACCTCGAATTCTGTTATAACCTTCTTTTTTCCATTGTCATATAAAATGAAATCTTCTTTTTGAAGGTCAGTCACAGGTCGGCCCTCTTGATCCAGAATCCGGACCGTCACAAGTTTGATGATGGCAGCGGCATCGTGTTGAGGAACCTTTTGTCCATGGGAGTCCTCATCTGATTTAGAAAATAAGAGAGAAACGGACAAAATTACCACAAATAAAGCCGCAATAGAATAAATTCCCCCTTTGAGTCTCATGACTTTCACATTATAACAGATTTCACCCATAATACGGATCAACCCCCTAAAAACGTTTAGAGTTTCACTGGGCGGTTCTTTGGAAATCTAGTGGGGCGGACTTGTTCAAGTGCCTGAAATCACGGAATGGAGGACAGAAAGCAGCTTATCGATGTCTTCGAAGTTGTTAAAGATGTTGACGGATACGCGGATTAACCCAGCTCTAGGAGAGACCGAGATGGATTCCTTTGTGAGTTTTTTGATACATTCTTTGTTCCTGTCCCCCAGGCTGAAGGAAACGATGGGTGATCGCTCTTCGGGTTTATCTGTCGGAGAGACAATCCTCACTCCCAATTTTTTCAATCCGAGTATAAGATAGTCTGTCAGCTCGAGGATGCGGTTCCGAATGTTCTCAAACCCTATGGCTTTGAGATAATCCAGGGCCGATTGAAAGGCGAGAATAGTCTGAAGGTTTTGGGTTCCGAACTCATACCGCTGAGCCGAATCATGGACGCGAAAGGGTGCATTTTTGGCCGTGTGGATAACAGCCTTCCCTACATCCACAGAGAGCCATCCGATCCATGGCGCCGAAAACCTCTTTCGGAACTCGGGGGATGTGAAGAAAATAGAGCCGACATGTCCGGTCATCCCCCATTTGTGGAGGGAGCAGGTGAGGGCGTCGATGTGCATGGCCTGGATATCGAGAGGATAAAAGGGAAAAGCCTGAGTGGCATTCACGATGAATAAAATGCTTTTGTCATGGAGGGCTTTTCCGAGAGCCTGAAGATCCTGACGAAAACCGGTGGCGTACTGTATATAGGACGTCACTACCGCCGCGGTCTGTTCATTGGTTTGCTCGAGGATCGCGTCGATAGGGTAGCGGGAGTTTATGGGCGGAACATACCGCATGGCAATCCCTTGGTGTTCGAAACCGATGGTCGAGGCTGGAAATTCATCTTCGGTAGACACCACGTTGTACGGAGTTTCGATTTTATTTTGGAACGAGAGAGCAATGAGAGACATGGCCGTGGATGTGTTCTGCACAAAGCAAATATTGTCTTTTTCGGTGTTGATCAGAGCTGCTATATCTCCGCAAAGCTTCCGATACTTTTCCAAGTCTTTGGTCCAGAGTATGTCACCTTGCCGGTGGATTTTCCGGTAGTTCTTGACTATGGCTGCGAAAACCGGCGTGGGGATAGGGGACATGGCTGCGCTCTGGAAATAGACGCTTTTTTTTGTGATCGGGAAATCTTTTCGGATCTTATTCCAATTCGGCATTGCATCTTCTCCTTAGGGTTCATTATACAGAATGTGGCACTTCAAGTGGAAGCAGGAGAGATTTCCGGTCGATCAGGATCAAATAGCATACATTATTTCATTCATACCGCAGCGAATCCACAGGATTGGCTGTGGCGGCCTTGAATGTCTGAACACTTACCGTTAAAAGTGCAATAATCAATGCCAGCATGCCCGATACAAAAAAAGCCAATATATTTAGATTTGTGTGGTAAGCGAATCCTTCAAGCCACTTTTGCATAAAATAATAAGCAAGAGGCCAGGCAAAAACATTAGCGAGAACAACCCATTTGATATATTCTTTCGACAAAATTAGAACTATCCCCCCGGTAGATGCGCCGAGAACTTTTCTCATACCGATTTCCTTTGTCCTTTGCACGACAGTGAAAGACGCCAGACCAAACAGACCAAGACATGCGATATATATGGCAATTGCGGTGAAGATGCTGAGCAATCGGCTCAATTTCATTTCAGACTGATACATCATATCGTTATTCCTGTCCACAAATGTGTATTCGAATGGATGGCCCGGGTTTATTCTGCGCCACTCTTGTTCCGCAAACTGCATAACCTTGGGCATGTTTTCATCAGTTGTTTTGATGAAAATCCAATTAAAACCCTGTTCCGTTCCTAATAACATGGCAAAGGGTTCTATCTTTTGATGGAGAGATTTAAAGTAGTAGTCTTTTAATACACCGATCACAGGAAGATCGTCCGGTCCACCGCCTGAAAGTCTTTTATCGATGCC
>DAOVBT010000040.1 GCA_030670375.1 Candidatus Aminicenantota bacterium
TCCATCCGGATTTCCTCTTCCAGGAATGTTTCCACGTAGGATCGCAATAATTTTTTGACCAATGGGAATTTTTGATCTTCGGCGAGAAGGGCGACCTCAGGCATATCTCCATAGGACAATATATCCTTCAGCGAATCGAGAGACTGGAAATCATTCGCAAAAGATTTCCTCTCAACGATGTCAAAGGGATCCAGCCTGAAAGTAATAGCTCTTCCAGCAAGAAGATTAACATTTTTTCTCCTTAATTTTCTCGCCGAAGAACCTGTAATGAGAAAAATCAATCTGTATTTGTCGATCATGTACTGGACTTCGTCAAGAATCTCAGGAACTTTTTGCACCTCGTCAATGATAATTATTTCCGGTGAGGCAGCTTCAATCTCCTGCCGTAAAAATTCAGGCTGCTGTTCTGCTCTTTGCCTGAGAGGGATTTCTAAAAAAGAATAATTCAAAACATTTTTATATTGGGTGGCGATATGATCAAGTAAAGTTGTTTTCCCCGTTTGCCTTGGCCCGAACAGAAAGAAAGAACGCCGTTGGGAGATGGTTCCATTCAGCTCTTTTCTAAGATTTCTTTCTATCATTATCCCCATATTAGCCGAAAATGGGTATTATATCAACAGCTTTTCTTAAAAAATTTCATCGCGCCACTCCCATCCCGCCTTTCCCGATCTTTGCGAGGACTTTGTAATGCGAGATGGTTTTTCCGATCATCGGCTAATAATACTCATGATGTCTTTTGTTTAAGCTGTCCTGTGACAAATTTATGCAAGATACTGGAAATCAAAGTCTGATAAGGAAGCCCCTCCTGCAGTGCCCTCTTTTGGATTTTGGTGAGATCTTTCTCTGAGATTCTTATATTTACTCTTTTATCTTTCCGGAAAGTGGCTCTGGCATACTCCTGATATCGTTTGGCCTCCTTTCTAGAATCAGGAATCGACACCCATTCCTCTTGTTCAACGGAGTCAAGCAATTCTTTTTCTTCCTTACCTACTTTCATTTGATTTTTCTCCCAGATACTTTTTTGTCATCTCTCGACTATTGTGTGCCTTTTGTCAACACTCTGGTCGGAGAATTTTCATTGTATTTTTAAACTTTTATAACGCCGCTACGACAAATATTTACATAATCTCGACGCAGCCTTGTTTACTTATTGGCTTTTTGTGCGGCCTTTAAATACTTTAAATCTTGAAGGTCCTTATATCTTTTGGCAGCTTCTTTATTTCTTATTAACTGATCTAATCCGATGTAATAAGCCTTGTGTTTTTTTCCCCTAATCTCGATTTCTTCCTCTGTCCTAAACTCCCAGGCTTCCTCAAACGAGACCTCATCAATGGAATTGATCAGATCGATCCTGTTTGGTGGCACTCCAAACTGAAGAATTATGCCATTTGATAGAAGCTCACTTGATGATTCAATGCCTGGTATATCTCTCTCCCAAAAGTCATTCAAAGCTTCATAAAGTTTTTTAACGTTCTCTGGGGAAGCACCATAGAAAATATCAACATCTCCAGTCAATCTTGCATACCCATAATAAATAACAGCTTCTCCTCCAACAATGACATAGCGGACACTATGAATACTGAGAAATCTAAGAAAATCCTGGATGTCAGGAGAAAAGTGGGAGGATTTCATCATACTAAGGATTTAGTGCGAACGTCAGGATTATTATCTCCATAATATTTAATCTTTAACAAGCGAGAAATTTCTTGCCTTTCCGCAACCGTCATGTTGACATGCTGTCTAATGTCCCACTCATCGGCTTCATGAAAATTTTTTGCTCTATGTACGATTCTTTTTATTATTCTCAATGTTCTAAGCTCTCAAGTTTTGTGCAACAATTTTATCATTTTTCATCTCTTATTTATAGAACAAGCGTATTTTCTATTGATCTTTTCTGCAAAACATTCTTGCTTGCTTCTCGAGGATTTTGTAATGGGAGATAATCTTGCCAATCATGTTTTTGATGGCTGATTCGGTTTGGGATGGTTAGTTTTTGCTAACGCCCCGAATCACGCGCACCTTGCGAATGGTGGTCGTGATCACGCGGTTGCTGAATTCCAAACGCAAACCGCAGGCAGCAAGCGTGTCAACCTTGATGATACTGCCCCCCCAGGTACACCCTGTTATGGAGACCTTTGTGGGCGAGAGCCCCTTTCGGGCAAACCAACCCCCCGATACAATGTAGTTCTCGTCTTCTAGGACGCAGACGGAATAATCTGAATTCCGGGTCGTTATCAGGACCAAATCTCCAAATTGCAGCTCTTCCTTGCGCACCTGTTTTAGTTGTACGGCACCATCGATGATTTTTTCTAAACTGTGGCCTGTCCCAAGCATTGAAATTCGATCCCTCAACTTAAATCGTTCTCTAGATGTATAGCAAAATAAAAAACCGAAGTCAATCACCATTTGGGGTGAATTTAAAAAAAATATTCGGGGAGGTTATTTCACGTTAAAAGTATATGTGTATTTGACCATGATTGCCCTGTTATCCGTGAATGGACGATGAGGAAGACTCCGGTATCGATCCGTGTTAACCCCATGGTTATAGACAATATAAAAATCGTTCCCTTCTCGGGGATTGTAACGAAACCGGACATTGGCCACGACAACATCATCTGCTCCGCTGTACTGGATGAAAGCGCTGATAGAAAGCTTGGTGGTGAAGGTCGCCAGTATTTTCAGGCGAGCGACGTGTGCCGTTAACTCCTGATTGCGATCGGGGAACTGGATCCGGTTGAATTCATAAAATCCGCTCAATTGCCAGGTTGACGATAGATTCAAGAAGTAGAACGCCCCGGCGCTTATCCGCCATCCATCGTAAAAGGACCCGATTTTGAAATTCGGCATAAGAGAAAAAATTCTCCCCATGGGCGTGTTGAGGCTGCCTTCGACACCGAAGAACGTATACTCTCCTGGTGGCACCTCCACATCATCGGTGAGTTCAAAGGTTTCGTCCAGGTTTTCGGTATAGATCTTGGGCTGGATAGATCCGCCCCAGCCTGAATTTGTCTCAAACTTCCATCCCGGTCCCAACTCGGCTGATTCGGTGGAGTTGTCGCTGTTTCGCAGGATGAGAAACCCATCCAGGTAGACCTGGTGGAGGCGGAGAAAGGATCCGGCACTGGGGATCCATGCGTAAAACACACGATTGCCAAACCGCATGTAATCCTCGCGCATCTCGAACCCTATGCCCGGATTGTAATCTAGCCCGGCTCGGGAGACACTGAGATTGTAACCGGTCCCCTTTAATGTTCGCCTCTCCCAACTGAATCGGAATTTTGCCGGATCGAGAGAGAGGAATTTGTTTGCTGCTTCGTTTTCGAAAGTCTGGGCCCAATTGACGGTCAGGTAATCGTTTCCGAAAATCCTGAAAATCCCATCCAGTCCGTATGCCACATTGTAGCTGCCATCCATCCCAATCCGGGAGGTTATCATTCCTCCTACGTAGGAAAACGGATTAAAAACACGACGACGGATACGGAGGACACCAAAATTTTCCGAGGGAAGACCTTCAACTTTTGCCGTCTGCATGTTTAAAAATCCCAGGTCCCATCCGCCCACACGGCCCACCAACCGAGCTCCGCCGTATATGCGGACCATATCGTCTGTATCCTCATTGATCCCGATACGCCGGCTGTAAAATAGTCGGCTGGGACCACCGAAACGGAACTCGAAGGTGCTTGCCCGCTCCAGAAAAAACCGCCGTTTTTCAGGAAAAAACAACGAAAACCGGGTGAGGTTGACCTGCACATCATCGGCCTCGACCTGGGCAAAATCTGTATTGACCGTGATATCGGCTGTAAAATTGCTGGTGATGCCGTATTTGATATCCAAACCGGCTTCGAACACCGGATCATCTTCTCTTAGATAATCTGTCTCGGAATCGTTCAACTCATAGGCCCGTCCATGACCGCCAAGAACATAGGGTGTTATGTACAGGGGTTTTTTGCTGTAGACCTCTTCCATAACAACTTCTTGAGCAAGAGATGGCTTGATCATGCTCCAAGCCCCTGAATCCGGGGAAATAGCAGGAAACACATTGATCTCGTTTTTCCGCGCGATCCAACGCCAGACAATGATTCCCATCACCACTTGCCCGTCTTTATCTTGAAAACGGAGGCTCGAAAACGGAATGCGAAACTCTGCAAACCAGCCCTCGGCGTTACGTGTCACGGCCACATCCCAGAACGTGTCCCAACTCATTCCAAAGGGCATCTCATTGTCCCGTTCGGTCACGCCATCGTTGGCAATCGTGGCATCCCATCGTAATCCTGTCGGAGTCGTGAAAAAGGCCAATCCGTTTTCTTTATCACAAAAGCAATCGATGATCATTCCAAAAAAATCCGTGGCCGCTCCCGCTGTATCTCTTTGTTTCGTGGCACTCATGATTTTGGAAGGCTCGCTGTCGTACAGGCGCCCAGCAAGATAAAGAAATTCGTCATCATGGGCAACGAGCACGATCGTCCTTTCTGACGGCTCTTCGCCAAAATTGGGAGCATGTTGAATGAGTGGGAATGGTGTTATTTTTTCCCAACCGGGTTCATCGATCCGCCCATCCAGTGTGATAGGGCTTTCTATCCGCTGCAATACTATCCTCCTAGGAGAGTCGGCATAGACAAATCCACTGACAACACAAAAAGTGATAACTACGGTGATGATGAATTTGTATTTCGTCAGCTCAATTTTCATCCCATATCTCTGTTTTTTCCTGTAAATATCGTCCCGACTTATAGCAAAGTCCCAAAAGCAAGTCAACTGAAGTGGATTTTAATTTTTTGGAGTGTTATGATTTTTATTCATTTACGCGAGGGCAAGTTGGCAAAAAAAAGGACGATACTGATACAAGGGGGAAAAATCGTTCTGGGACAGATTGTTGCCAAGCAGGACATCCTGATCCAAGGGGATAAAATACGCGCCATTGGAAACCTGAAAGGACATAAAGCAGATCAGCTATTCGATGCGGAAGGACTCCTTGTCCTCCCTGGCGCTGTGGACACCCACGTTCACTTCAACGACAAATTCATGAACACAATCAGTGTACATGACTATGACACAGGGACACGAGCGGCGGCCTTTGGGGGTGTTACAAGTATTGTGGATTTTTCCAATCAAATTCCAGGAAAACCACTTATCCAGACTATTGAAGCCAAAAAGGAAGAGGCCAAGGGGAAAGCGATTGTCGATTGGGGCGTCCATCCTGTGATAACCAAGCCCACTACCAAGATTTTGAAAGAAATTCCTTTGCTGGTCCAGAGAGGAGCACCGACGATCAAATGCTACATGACTTATCGATCTGAGGGATTGATGGTCGGGGATAAAGACTTGAGGCGTATAATGGAAGCTTTGAAAAATGCCGGTGGCATGCTCCTAGTTCATGCCGAGGATAACGATACCATCGAAAAAAACGTCCCCCGGATGATCGAGGAGGGTTTGACGGCACCTATCTATCACGCAAGAAGCCGGCCCCCGGATTCTGAGGCTATGGCCATTCAACGTTGCATTCAATTGGCCAGAGAAACCCAGGCACGGCTTTTTATTGTGCACATGGCATCCGCCTTGGGTGTGGAACTCGTGGGACAGACCAGAGGAGATGGCTATGATGTCATCGCTGAGACCTGCACTCATTATCTGATCTTCACCGACAGGATGCTCGAGAGGGATGACGGGATCAAATGGATCTGCTCGCCCCCGCTGCGGAATCCGATGATCCAGGAAAAGCTTTGGAAGGGTGTCCGTGATGGCCGGATTTCGATGGTGACATCGGATGATGCGGCATACTCGTGGGCAGCCAAGCTCTGCGGGGCCGACCGCTTCGACAAATGTCCTAACGGAATTCCAGGGATAGAAGTCCGTCTGCCGTTGCTCTACTCAGAAGGTGTGGCCAAGGGGCGTATCTCTTTGCCCCGACTCGTCGAGCTGATATCCACCCATCCTGCCCTTTTATTTGGCCTGGCGCCTCAAAAGGGAACTCTGACACCTGGAGCAGACGCCGATATCGTCCTGTTCGATCCCAGGGCCCAATGGACAATGAACCAGGAAAGCCTTCACATGGCAACAGATTGGTCGGCTTATGAAAATATCCCGACAACGGGAAAGATCACGAAGGTTTTCTCCCGAGGAGATCTGATCATCGATGGCGACAGATGTTTAGCCAGAAAAGGCAGAGGCCGGTATCTCCATCGGAAGCTTGATTTTTCGGTCCGAACATCTGTATAAGCATCTATTCGACTTATAAGAGGCAAATAGAGAATGGCCAAAGAACAAAAAAAAACGCCTATTTTTTCCGGTGCTTCGCCTGAACAGGTTGCTGAAGATTTGAGACCTCTGGTTGAATTCGAGGAGGAGGGGCTCTCTCTTGCGGCCTTACATCAGCTTTTGGAAAAAAAGCTGTTTCCCCATCTGATGAACTACGACATCCCCACTTTCCAGTCCATGTTCAATGCCATCCCCGAAGAGGGCGCCAAGTTCGGGGCGGTCATCGCTCTCCAACACAACCAGGGTGTGACCAACTGGCAGGTATCCCCCGGTGGAGCCATGCTGGAGGAGCTGTGTGGCAAAGCTCTCTGCCGTTTGTTTGGATTCGCGCGGGAAGCAGATGCCACATTTATGTACTGCGGCACCTATGCCAATCAGAACGCTTTGTATCTGGCCCTCCACAGGCAGGCTGAAATTGAAGGATTCGACCTCAACCAAAGAGGCCTACAAGGCTTCAAAGATCCCAGCCGCCTCGCGGTGCTGACTTCCGAAGATGCACACCTCTCACTCAGACACGCCGTTCGAACCCTGGGAGTCGGTGAACAAGGTCTTATTCCCTTGAAAGTCGATGAAAACCGCCGCATCGATGTCGACAACTTGAGGGAAAAGCTGGATGAGCTCAACGGAAAAAGAGACATCTTCTGTGTTGTCGCCACGGCCGGAACGACATCCAGCGGATCGGTGGATCCCATTATGCCGATCGCTAAAATATGCCAAGAATCGGATACATGGCTGCATGTGGACGGGGCCTATGGATTCGCTTACTGTCTGGTCCCGGAACGGGAACATCTTTACCAGGGCAGGGAACTGGCTGACTCCGTTTCTTGGGATCCCCACAAACAGCTTGGCATCCCCATCCCCAATTCTGTGCTCTTTCTCAGACGTCAAGAAGATTTTGGACGCATGACCATTTTCGGCGATTATTTCAACCCGGAGGGAGACCCAAAACCCAATCCCGGCCTCAAATCTCCCCCGACCACACGGCCCTTTTCCGCATTATCTCTCGTCACATCTTTGCGCTACCAGGGATTAATAAAATTGGTCGAAAGACTTCGGGCACCTTTGGCGGCAATCAAGGAAACAGCAGGCCGGATCGAGGAGGAACAAGGGGTGGAATTGTCGCTTACCCCCGACACCGGCATCCTGTGTTTTCGCATTATCCCTGAAGGTTTTCCAAAAGATAAGCGGAATGAATTGCAGGAATATGTCTACGACAGGATCATGAATGAAGGCAGGAGGACTATTTCAAAAACAATACTGGGACAGGATACGGTGTTGCGCTTGGTGGCAATTTCCCCATCGTTAACGGCCGATGATCTGATGGAAACGGTCGGTTACGCCCGTTCTGTCGCTAAGGAATATTCATCGTCAATGCGAACGAAGTGAAGTGATCTTCGGTATGTCATTAAGGAACCTTTTGTATGTTTGACAAAATCCTGGATGTGGCTGCAAGGATCGACAGCATTCTCTGGGGTCCGTGGACAATCGTTTTCATCGCGGCAGTCGCCGTCTACTTCACGATTCGATCGAAAGGCTTCCAGATTCGACGGATCAATCTCATTTTTAACAAGACATTTGGCACGATTTTTAGAGGAGAAAAAACAAAAGCAAAAGGACGGATGACCCCATTTCAGGCTACATCGACGGCTCTGGCCAGCACAGTCGGTATGGGGAATATGGCAGGAGTGGCCACAGCTCTATCTATCGGAGGCCCGGGCGCTATTTTCTGGATGTGGGTATTGGCTCTTTTAAGCATGATGACCAAAACGGCAGAAATCACTCTTGCGGTTCACTACCGGGAGGTAGACAATAAGGGGAACCTGCGCGGAGGGCCGATGTACTACATCCTGAAGGGCTTGGGATGGAAGACGCTGGCAAAGTTGTTCTCGGTCGGGATTCTGATCAATGCTCTGTTCACAGCCACTTTGCTCCAATCCCATACCGTTGGGCGCGCGTTCCTATCCAGCTATAAAATAGATCCGCACATAACAACAGGAGCCATGGCTTTGGTCACCGCGGTTGTGATCATCGGCGGAATCCGGCGTATCGGCCAGGTGTGCGAGCGCTTGGTGCCTTTCATGTCGTTTGTCTATCTCGCCGCAGGAATTTTTATTTTTATCATCAACTTCACAAAAATTCCCGAGGTGTTCGGCATGATCTTCCAGTATGCCTTTGCCCCTATTCCTGCAGCTGCAGGATTTGCCGGGGCTGCGGTCAGAGCAGCCCTCAAGGAGGGCGTGGCCAAAGGCATGTTATCCAATGAAGCCGGATTAGGGACAGCCCCGATTGCCCATGCCACAGCAGACACCCCACACCCCTTTCAACAGGGACTGTGGGGAGCCTTCGAGGTCTTCATCGACACCATGGTCATCTGCACCATAACTTCATTTGCCATCCTTTCCACTGGGCTTCTATCCAGCGGTCAATCCGGAATCGAGCTGGTGATCGATTCTTTCTCGTCGGTTTTTCCTCCTGATGTGGCAAGCACATTGATTTCTGTTTCCATCCTAACTTTTTGTCTGTCTACACAGATCGCATTTTTCATCTATTATGAGACTTCGATCATCAATCTTTTCGGGAAAAAAGCCATCACATATTTAAAGTGGTTTTACTTAATGCCCGGTGTTATTTTTGCGGGAATAGCCGATGTCGAGAAACTTTGGGTGTTTGCCAACATCTCTGTGGGAATGTGTTCTTTGCCGAACTTGGTGGCTCTCTTAGCTCTGAGCGGGGCCTTTTTCAAACTGATGAAGGACTATATTATGGACAAGAACAAATATGCGACAGCGAAGGTGGATGCATCAAAGATGTATGTAAAAACAGCTAAATGAAAAAAATACGAAAAATTTTGATCATCAATCCCAACAGCGATCTGGAGATGACAAGGGCTATCCAGGAGACGGCAGATCATTTCGCTAAAGGCAAATTTGAAGCTCTTTGCCAACATACACCTGGAGCTCCCAAATTTATCGAAACGCGCGAAGACGAGGTTTTGGCAGCATCGGGAATGATCCAACTGGTCAGGGAGAACAATGATAAATGCGATGCCTTCATCATCGCCTGTCACTGCGATCCCAACATGGATTCCATCAAAAAAATCACCGATAAACCTGTCGTCGGGATCGGAGAGGCCTCGATGAGGATCGCCAGCATGCTGGGGCATCGATTTTCGATCATTCAGACAACGGAGGAATCCGTTCCCCTCAAGGAAGCTCTGGTGAGGAAATATCAGCTCCAGGATTCTTTAGCTTCGGTACGAGCACCTCGAGATATTTCGCCAGAATCGAACAATGAGGAAAAGTATATTAAAGCTGCCAGAGCCGCTATGGCAGAGGATAGAGCAGATGTTATCGTATTGGGTTGCGCAGGTTTGACAGGGCTGGACAAACGCATGCAAAAAGAGCTGGGCGTTCCGGTCCTGGACGGCGTGATATGCGCCCTCATCCTCACTACTGCTTTAATTAGGTGACGGGATACTTGATTACCTAATTCTGGCGGTGTCAGTTTTAAGAGAAGAAAGCTGAATGAAATGAATTAGGTAATCAAGTATCCCGTCACCGAATTAAAGCAGTAGTGAGGATGAGGGCGCATATCACGCCG
>DAOVBT010000266.1 GCA_030670375.1 Candidatus Aminicenantota bacterium
TTCCCCTCCCTCGCACAGTGAAAATAGATGCAATTTTGATCTCTATCATATCCATGACTCAAAGTCACAAGATAGGGTTCATTATCTACACACATCGCTATTGTGATGTATCCGGCATTTTCAAGAATAGCCAACATCTCATTTTTATCTGTGATCGCTTTTTCTTTACGCCTGATGCTTTTCATCATACTGATAACTCCGAATTAAGTTTTGTATCCCCAGATTTACAATATTTACTTGAATATGTAAATTGGATTTTTATGACTAGCCTGGATTATTCACGAGTCAAACCAACCCTCCTCACCCCAACATTAATGTTGAGCAAGGCGGTGGTCTATGAAGCTTGCTTTAGGAGCCTTGCTGTACTATTATTTTCCCGTACGACTAAATTGGATTGGGAAGATTGAACAATGGAAGGAGGTCACGAGTGAAAAAAGCTATTCTTTTTATCATAATCCTTTGTTTTGTATTCTCTGTTTCTCAAGATTTGACCGGCTTTGGAGCAATTTCGGGAAAAACAGAAGTAGAACTTAAAGAAATCGAGCCCTTTGTTTATGTCAGTCTAAGCCACAAGGGTCCATTATCAAATATCGAAGACGTGATCACCGACCTCATCACTACCATACAAAGCTTGAACGTCAATCCCCAGGGTCCGATGATCGGCATCTTTCATACCGTTCCTGGACCAAACGACCCCGAGGATATGGAATTGGAATGGGAAGTCGGATTTCCGATCGCAGAACAGAGCTACATCCAAGCGCGCGAGGAAATAAAAACAAAACTGGAAAGAAAGGTTTGGAAACACCCACTTGTAGCTTCCACCATGTACTCAGGTCCCTACCAGGATATGGGGGAAACCATAACCGACATTTTTCAGTGGATGGAAACCGAAGGTTACGACAAAGCCGGTCCGGTCCTGGCGACATTCCTGGAAGCAGGCACTCCGGATGCCCCGCCCTCAGAACTAAAGGGTGAAATTTGGATTCCCTGTAAGAAGTAACACCCCATATAAGGATTAACCACATGCGGTGAGCACTCTCATCGCCAAAGGTGAAAAACTCCCCGACAAAACCCCCCTTGGATTCATCCCCTTAGGCGATTTACTAAATTCCGCCCTTCTCCTATTCTTTCAGACGTGCAATCCAAATTTTCAAAACAGGGAAAATGAAATATGGCTAGCCACGAAGATTTTCAATACGACCCAGAAACAAAAGCATCTACTGATTTTGTACCAAAGCCTGATCTGAGCGATTTAGAAGAAAATTACCGGACGCTAGTTGAAAATGCACCGGAAATATTTTTCATAGTCGACCTAAAGGGAAAATTTATTCTTCTCAACCAGGCCGTCCGAAGGATTACGGGACACCCCACACATTCCATTTTAGAAAAAGATCTCCAGAGTCTTGTCGCTCCAGAATATCAAAACAAGGTGTACCAAATCCTGAACGAAGCCCCTCAAGGCATCATGAATCCCTATTACGAAGTGGAAATTGTCTCTTCCAATGGAAACAGGATTCCTCTGGAAGTCCATGTCAAAACCGTTCGAGACAGGAAAAAAAGGATCGTTGCAATCAGAGGGGTAGCCTGGGATATCACCGAACGGAAAAAGATCGAAACCGCCTTGAAGGCTTCAGAAGAAAAATTCTCAGAACTCGCAGAACGCGCAAAAGATGGAGTGGTCATCGTCCAAGACGGCATCTGCAAAAGCGCCAACAAAGCCAATTTCCAGATACTGGGCTATGCCGTAGAAGAATTCATGGGCAAACGCTTCTTTGAATGGTTCCCTTCGAAGGGCAAAGAAATATTGGCCCAAAGGCACAAACAGCGCTTAGCGGGAGAGGAGATCCCTGCCTCACTCAAAACTAAGATCCTTCACAAAGAAGGGAACATAAAGGATATTGAATTCTCCTCTTCGATCGTCCAATTCGACGGACGTCCGGCTGAAATGGGAATCATCCAGGATATTTCCGATCTCAAAAGCCTCGAAGAAGCATTAAAAAAATCAGAAGAAAAGTACCAAATTATTGTCGATAACATAAGCGAAATCATTTTTATGATGGATCCCGGTGGAAAATTTACCTTCATAAGCCCTGCGGTTACTCAGCATTTCGGGTATACACCTGAGGAAATAATCGGAAAACCTTTCTCCGATCTGGTCCAACCAGAGGACTTAACGACATATGAGTCCAATCTCAAGAATATTCTGGAAGGAAACAACGAATCCCATGAACTCCGTATCCTCAATAAAGAGGGTAATGTCCGCCATATAAGGATTTCTTCCAGTGTGATGATGGAAAACAATGAACCGGTCGGAATATTGGGGATATCCACTGATATCACAGATGGAAAAAACGGAATCGATGAGCTTAACCAGGCGTGCCAAGCAGTCGAAAACAAAAAGACCCAGCTCAAGGCCATAATCGACAATGCCCCGAATGTAGCTATCCAGGGATTCAACGCTAAAGGAGAAGTGATCTTCTGGAACCAGTACTCGGAGAAACTCTTAGGATTAACAGAGGACGAGATCAAAGGAAAACCCTTTAAGGGAGTATTGGCATCTGAGGCGGATGAAGCAAAATTCCAAGAACTTGTCCAGGAAGTTTTCCGCACCCAAAAGCCTTCTTCCCTTCATGAGTGGAAAGTTCAAAGGAATTCCGGCGAGGAAAAACATATTTTGGCATCTATCTTTCCGGTCGTGCAGCCCGGGCAGGAACCGATAGCCGTTGCGATGGATATGGATGTTACGGATCAGAAAAAGGCAGAAGAAAAAATCCTGGAGGTAAGCGGTCAGATCGAAAGATTCTCCAAGATTTCCGCTGCGATTCTTTCCATAGAGGATGAAAAAGAACTTTTTAAGTACATAACAAAAGCTGTGACCGAGATCTCAGGATTTGGCCGGGTACTCATATCTTATTTTATCGACGAATCCCCATTTCGTGAGATCATCGCTCACCAGGGAGTTAAAAAAACAGACTTAGACAGAGTGGAAAAAGTCGAGATGCCGAGGGAAAAATACCTCGGCTATTTCGAGAAGGGAATAAAGATCGGAAGCCAGTCCTGTTATATTCCCGCTCATCAAATGGATATCCTAGATCAAGAGGCCCTTATTCCCAGCGAAAAAACTTACCCGGAAGAGGAAAATGAATGGCACAAGGATGACAATCTCCTTGTTACGATGAAAGACACCAAAGGCGAAATCATCGGAATGATTTCTGTGGATGACAGCAAAAGCGGACTAGCTCCCACAGAGGAGACTGTAAGACCTTTGGAGATTTTTGCCAACCTCATATCAGAAATCATCCAGAAAAGCCTGTTGACCAAAAAAATCAAGGAGTCTGAAGAAAAGTACCGCGAATTGGTTTCGAATATAAAGATTGGCGTTTTCCGCGGCACGCCCAAAGGAGAAATCCTCGAGGCAAACCCGGCAGTCTTGGAAATGTTCGGATACAAGGAGACCGAAAAATTCCTCAAACTCAAGACAGCCAATCTTTACCAAAATCCGAATGACAATGGTTTCTTCTTGAAGGAAATCGAAGAAACCGGACTTGTACAGAACAAAGATCTCCTGATGAAAAAGAAAGAGGGCAAGACCTTTTGGGCTTCTGTAACTGCCACGGCCATAAGAAACGATCTGGGAAAAGTTACTCATTATGACTCGGTCATAGAAGACATTACAGAGCAAAAAAATCTGCAAGAAAAAATCAATCGCCTGTTGGTAACAGACGAATTGACGGGCCTTTACAACAGACGATATTTCAACGAAAAGTTGCCTATGGTTATTAAAGCGACCGAGACCTTCCGTAGCTCTCTCGCGCTTATCATGGTGGATGTCGATGATTTCAAACCCTACAACGACACCTATCATCATCTGGAAGGTGACGAGGTCCTCAAAGAAATCGCTCGGGTATGCTACCAGAATATCCGGAATTATAAAGATGACGAATGGATTTCGAAGTTCGGGAGCGAAGAGTTTGTATTCAATGACTGGGCCTCTCGTTTCGGTGGCGATGAATTCATCATCGTGCTCCCGGGCCAGAATGCAGATGACGCCTCGATTGTGGCCGAGAGAATACGGAAAGCATTCGAAAAAATCTCTTTCATGCCAAAGGGAAAAGCCATCCACAAAACAGTGAGCATGGGAATAGCC
>DAOVBT010000094.1 GCA_030670375.1 Candidatus Aminicenantota bacterium
AACAATAAATTTATTTTTTTTTAAAAAATTCCCAATTCCAATGTTTCCACCCCACTTTTTGATTTCCAAGGGCCTGTTACGGCAAAGGTGAATCCGGCGTCCTGGAAGTTGACAAACATCGTGCCCCCGTCGGGGGAAAAACATACTCCTGTGAATTCCGACTCATCCTTGGCGTTGTGGGCAAACCGATAAATCTCCCCTTGGGGTGTGACACCCACTAAATATTGCTCGCCAAAACCATCTTCACAGACAAACACATCCCCCCATGGTGTCCCTGTCATTTGATCTGGGTGTTCGAGAATAGACCGATCTTTAACTTCAACCAACAATTCCAGCTGCCCCGGCGACTCAACTTCCCTCTCCGTCCCTTCATAAGGGCTGGGAACATACCGCCAGATCTGGCCGGCTTTTATGCGCCCCCCGTTTGTGCAATCAAAATAAACCGTCCCATCGACGTAATCCATTCCCTCGCCACTGGCAAACAGTGCAGCTCCCCGCTCGAATCCCCTAATACGGAGGTTATCCTTTTTAGGATCCACATCCTCCAAATCGAGCCATCTCACCGGCAAAATATCGCCCAACTTCACTCTCTGTTCGCCCCAATTCCGTGTATCCATCCGGAGTTGGGAATTTACTCTTAGGCACTGGAGGCGGCCGCCTTCTTGCAAACGGCCGGGGCGGTTGGGAAGGAAGCGATAGACTAGTCCGTCCAATTGATCTTCTGTCTGGTAGATGATATTCGTCCGGGGATCAACAGCTACTGCCTCATGGACAAAACGGCCCATGGCTTTAAGAGGAACAGGTTTGACAACCTTTTGTTCTGCAGACGCCGGAATTTCGAAAGCATACCCGTGTTTCTTGGCCAGGTTAAACGAGGGATTTTCGAAAATCTCCTCACAAGAAATCCAGGAATTCCACGGCGTCACTCCGCCTGAACAGTTGACCAACGTTCCCGCAAGGCTCAGAAACTGGATTTTGAGTTCCTCAGCTTTAGTATCATAAACAAGAGTGGTCACAGCCCCGAGAGCGGGCCCGCCTCCCCTTCCCCTATCATAAATCAGCTTTCTGTTCAATCGTTTCAGCCGTTCATTTGTGGAGCCAAACGGACCATATTCCGGCAGATATTCTGGAAAGTTCTCATGATTACGCAGGATGATCGTCAATCCATCCGGTCCTGCGAAAGTTCCCATACCATCGGGATACCAGGGCATATAAAAACCATCCGTCATCTGCTCGCCTGAACGAGCGATGATTTTGTAGTCAAAACCTTCGGGGAGATCCATGATTTTGTCAGGATCTTTAATCAAAGGCCCATAACCAATATCAAGGCTATCTTTCTGCAGGTAGGAAAAAGAGCCATTGCCCGAGAGAAGAGGATGGAATGACAAAAACCCGAACGCAACACCCCCCGCCTTAGACAGGAAATCACGGCGTGAGAATTTTTTCTTCATTATCAAAACATACCACCAATCAGTCGAGCATGGTTTTGCGGGCGCCGAAGAATTTTTGGAACCAGGATTTGACATGCCCTGTGTATCTTTTGGTCAGGATGATGGGAACATCCGTTTCCCTGGCAATATAGAGAGGCAGATCGCCGAAGAATGCCCGTCGAACAAGCCCTTCTTCGGGAGCCCCCATGATGACCAAATCATCGTGTTGGATCTCAGCCAGGATGGCCTCTGCAAAATTGCCCGTTTTTTTAATCACAATTTGGTATAAATCGGGATTGATTTCATCTTTCAATTTTTGCAGATCTTCCTCATATTTTTGCTTGACACTTTGGACATCATCCTTGTGTGTGGCGTGGAAAAGGACAATGGGAGTACCATTCTCTATAAGCACGGCTTCCGCAATTTTCAAAGAGAGAACGGCATATTTGATCGTACTTACTGGAATCAAGATTCTGCCAATTTCCTTATCACCAGGAGATCGGCAGACCAAAGCGATGTCGCATAAGGTGTTCAAAATGATTTCATCTGTTATCGTTCCGAACACCCTGTCGTGTGCAGGTCTTTCACCCTCCCATCCCAAAACCATCAGATCGATCTTTCTTTGCTCACATGTTTCAATAATGGCTTTCGGGACATTGTGTGTCAATTTTACGAGAGAATACACAGGAATGTTTTGTTCCTCGGCAACGTCAATGGCCTTTCCAAGCAGGGATCGGGCATAATCAAGATATTTGCGTCCTTCGCTCGGGGGAAGCTGAGCAGGAACCTGGATGACGTTCAAAGCCGTGATGTCGGCTGTGTTGGCTTTGGCCATCCTGACGGCAAAGCGTTGCAGTTTTTCGACTGTCTTTTCATTGGCAACTGGGACAAGAATGTGAAAATCAGCAGGATCGACCTCAAAAACCGGATGCTCGGCATGGATAACCGGTTCAGCTTTGGCCACAAACTCCTTCCTTCGGGAATACAAATAATAAAAGCCGATTCCGAACACCAGGTAGCCTAGACAAATCCAAACTCCCAGGGGTCTGTAGAAGAAAAGGAACACTGCCAGGATGAGGTTGAGAACAGTTGCAAGGATAGGGATGTACGGAAAAAAGGGAACCTTGAATCCTCTGTCTAGATCCGGACGGTTTTTCCTGAGATTGATCACAGCCAGGTTCACAAAGATGAAAAGCAGCAGGAACATGGCATCGGTGGCGCTGGCAATATCTTCGATCGGAAGGAGCACAGCCATCAGAATGATCATCACGCCGGAAATGAAAATAGCCATGTGAGGTGTTCTTTTCTTTGGATGAATTTTCCCAAAAATGCCGGGTAGATTGTGATCGCGGCCCATGGCAAAACTAACTCGGGATGAGGAAAAAACCGTGGCGTTCAAAGCCGACATGGTGGAGAACAGGCCGCCGATCAGAAAGATGATCCTTCCCAGCTTACCCAGCATGAAGTGCTCGGCCGCCTCGATCATGGCCATCTCTCCTTTTTCACCGAGATATTGCCAGGAGGCCTGATCCCCTTCTGGCGCGACGGCTCCCAGGGCTACGAATGCAACCAAAATATAGATGGGCACGACGATCAGAAGGGAGAGAAAAATCGAACGAGGGATGTTTTTTTTTGGATTTTTGACTTCTTCGCCACACTGGGCAATGATCTCATACCCCTCGAAAGCGATGAAGGTCAATCCCATGGCAATAATGATGCCCATTGGCCCCTTTTGGAAAAATCCCCGGAAATGCTCGGGCCAGGGCTCGGGCGTTTTCCCGGAGAATATGGCAAACAGGCCGAACCCTATAAACATAGCGATCACAACGATTTTAAGTATGGTGACCAGACTCTCGGCTTGCCCTGTCTCCTTGGCTCCACGGTAGTTGATGTAGACAAACAAAAGGACCACGATCACAGAAATGAGTTTGGCCGCCAGGATATAGGGTTCGGAGGTGGAAAAGACGGATAAAAGCTTGTGGAGATCGATCCCAGCCGTGTGGAGAAGGTCCACACTAAACGTGCCGAATGCCACGGCATACAGGCTGCAAGCAACTGCGTGGGCAAACCAGCTGATCCATCCGGAAAGGAATCCGTTGGGCTGGGGGAGGGCTTCTTTGACCCATAGATATCCGCCTCCGGCTTCCGGAAAGCATGAGCCGAGCTCGGCATAACTCATGGCCGTCAATCCGGTAACGAGTCCGTTAAAGGCAAATACAACAAGAAGGGCCGGGCCAGCAACTCCCGCGGCTAATCCGGTAAGCACAAATATCCCAGCACCGATCATGGCCCCGACACCGATCATGGTGACATGCATCAGTCCCATATCTCGGGCAAGTTCTGTTACAGGTTTTTGACTTTTGTCTCTTTTGTTGTTGGAGGATTGTGTTTCTGCCATATTGATTACCGGGAGTTTCAGTCTGATTCAAAATAACTTCACGCCAGGAAAAAGTCAAGGCTAGCTCAGAGGAACAAACCGTGTTCTAAAAAAAATCTAAAAAAATACTTGACATATTGTGTATGACACAGTATATTTGTATTGCACAGTATATATAAGTAACACAGTATCGCTCAACCAAATACTCAGGAGGCAATCGGAATGGCAACAGACATCGGCCCATTCGAGACAGAAATGAATCGAGGCTTTCTGCAGGTGCTTGTTTTTGTCCTTTTGGAAAAAAACATGTACGGATACTCCATGGTCAAACAGCTCGACGAGAAGGGATATGCGTTGGAAGAAAACACGCTGTACCCGCTGTTGAGAAGACTGGAGAAAAAAGGCTTGATTAAAAGCAAATGGGATGTCAGCAAGGACAGGCCCCGCAAGTTTTATATCATCACAAAAGATGGCCGTGACGTTCGCGCCAAACTTCTCAAGATATGGCAGCAACAAAATGAAATCTTGAACCATCTATTAAAGGAGAATCAAAATGTCTAAAAGATTGGAAATCTATCTCGAGGAAATTAGCCGCTATCTCGGGATTAGCAAGGAAAAAAAAGAAATACTCACGGAGATAAAGAGTCATATCATGGAAAAAGCCGAACAGGAATTCGGAGATGTCACCGAAAGCAACCTGGAGCGAGTTATCGGTGCTTACGGAAATCCTCGGGAAGTGGCCGAAAAATACATGGACGAACAACAAATCATTGCCCCAACCTTTAAGGGACACCTTCTCCGCTACACAGCGGTTTTGTTCGCAGTGCACTTTACGCTCACGATCTTCGCGCTCATATTTAAAATCCGCATGCTCGTCCTTCCCTTTTTCTATATCCCCAAAATGGATAATTTCCAGGCTTTATTCTATTTCCCGATGATTGTCATCTATGATCTAGGGCTGGTCGGAATCATCCTGTATTTTGTGACCCAGAGAGGGAAAGATATCAAACTCCCCTGGCCAAAACTCAACCTGAATTGGCAAAAAATAGCAGCGGGTCGACAGGAAAGGCCCAAAATCGTCGTTTTAGTCCTGATGCTCATTGGATATGCAGCCCTTTTTTATGTATACATGCGCTACCACACCCTTTTCTTCAAGAGTCTCAATTTCAAAGGTGTGGAATCGTTTTTCAGCCCTGAAGCCTCGAAGTGGTATTCCCTGGCACTTCTCTCTTTCTTGGGAATTGGGATTTTAGCCTACCTCATCAAATTTTTCACGCGACCCGAATGGGTGAACCTCCTGAGAAGTGCCTGCCAGCTTATCATCCTGGGTATTATCATCAACAGACCGATAGAAAATGCCATTATGGAATTCTTTTACTTCGACACACAACTAGTCGCCGATTTGTTTATCGCCCTCATAGCCGTATTATTGGCGGTCGACTTTTTGAAAAGCCTGATCATTCTCGGAAGAAGAGCCCTCATCAAGGAACGCCAAAGAACCTAACCAAGCCTTCTTTACAGGTGGTTCTTTGAGGGAATCCGATAAAGTCGGATGGCTAAAATTTCCCTCTATCAAGGCAAAAAGAGAGGCCGTTGACCTAGTCGTTTTGGATGTGATACTCTCATTTCAAAATGTACAGAGTCGAAACGAGGCGAGTCTTGACAATCATCGTGGCAAGTTGGCTCATTTTTGTCGGTTCACCGTCTCCAATCTTGTCACAAGAAGCAGGCCGTCCCCTTGCACTGGTGCATGCGAGGGTTATCGATGTCTCGGGCGGCGGACATTCAGCCAACCGAGAGACCGGCAAACACGATTACGATGAGCCTCACCAAAAAGCGTACTCGAAGCTGTATAAAGAACGCGGCGCCAAATACCTGGCCGGGAGCGCCACGGACGTCTGGGGAACAATGCCGGGCATCTCACTGCACACCGAGCTCGCGAAGTTGCACGAAATTGGCTTGACCAACAGAGAAGTGCTCGCTGCCGCTACAGGAAATTTCGCGGAAGCATTCGGATGGCACCATGCCGGAACGGTTCAGCCTGGGCGTGTCGCTGACATCCTGGTTCTCAACCGGAACCCCCTCGAGAATCTGCGCCATCTCGAGGACATTCATTTGCTGATTCATTCCGGGAACATCATTGACAGGAAAGCTCTACTGGAAAATGGGAGGAGAAAATATGAATCTCTTGAGTAGAAGAACCTTCGTGAAAATGGCGGCAGCCTCGCCGGTTATTGGAATTGCGGGAGGACTGTATCCAACGGCCGGGCACTCCAAGATCGGCGACCTCGAGGACCTGCGAAAACAGGTAAAATTCACCGGTGACGGACTGTCCCTTTCTCCCAGGGAATACGTCGATGTACTTCAAACCATCAGTAAAAAAAGGGGGATTGAGGCCGACTACTACTCTTTGGGCGGAGCCGTCGAGGAGCTGGAAGGCAGAATGGCCGAGGACCTGGGCAAGGAACGTGCGATCTATTTGCCCACCGGTACTCTAGCCAACCAACTTGCGGCAAGGGAGCTGGCTGGAGACCAGACTCGTGTGATCGTTCAAATTGACAGCCACATCTACAATGATTCCGGGGATTGTGCCCAGCAATTGAGTCAGCTTAATCTCCTTCCTTTGGCCCATGACTCCGCAACATTCACCCTGGACGAGGTCGAAGAAACGATCGACCGCACCAGCTCTGGCAGAGTCACCACCGGCATCGGGGTCATTATGATCGAATCACCGGTGCGACGCAGACTGGGTGAGTTGTTCGACTATCGGGAGATGGGCAAAATCTGTTCCTTCGCGAGGGAAAACGGCATCAAGACCCACCTGGACGGCGCACGGCTCTATATGGCGTCGGGTTACACGGGTATCTCGCCCAAAGAATACGCATCACACTTCGATACCGTTTATGTGTCTTTGTGGAAATATTTCAATGCCGCTTCCGGCGCCATACTGGCGGGGCCGAAGGAAGTGATCGACAACATGTATCATACACGTCGTATGTTTGGAGGTGGGCTGCCGGAGGCCTGGCCTTTTGCCGCCATGGTTCTCCATTATATCGACGACTTCGAGGGAGAGTTCAGCCGCGCAATCGAGACTGTGGAATCCTTTTTCACCTTACTGCAGAAACACAGCTCATATGAAGTTCAGAGGATTCCGAACGGCAGCAACGTCTTCAAGTTGATCGTAAAAGGAACCAACCTTCATGATTTTCGCAAGCGTTTGAGAGCCAAAAATGTTATTCTACCGGCCCCGAACTCGCGGCTCGGCGGGTTTGTCATCAAGGTCAACCCAACTCTGAACAGGACCAACGCCGAAGCTCTGGCGGCTCTTTTTACGGAGTCGGTTTGACGTCCTCGATGAAAGTCTCTTCTCAAGCTTGGTGAAGCCGAGCGATGACGCACGTTTTCCCGTAAGGTCAAAACTCATTTGTAGTAAGCATTTACAACTCGGATGAGTTTTTTGACAATACGCGTCCTGA
>DAOVBT010000213.1 GCA_030670375.1 Candidatus Aminicenantota bacterium
GGAATTGTCTTAAAGCTTCCCCATAATTTTTATTTTGCAACCTTTTACAAGCGGGAACATGTGGAATTCCAGGATATCCTCTACAACGAGAATCGATACACATTGGAAGCGGGATGGAAAACCAAGGTGGCCGAAAAGTTAGATTTCGACATCCGCTTCCGGACAGAAATACGAGAGTTCGAAGAAGAGTTTCCGGATGATCACTTGAGATTCCGCCTGCGACTCCGGCTAATATCCCAGCTGCGCATAGGAAAACTCAAGCTAAAGCCTTTTATCGCGACCGAAACATTCGGAAAAACCAAAGTCTACACAGTCCAGAAAAACAGGCTTTACATCGGGACAATGATCCCCCTAGGCAAGCATGTGGAATTCGGGATCAGCTATCTCTGGCTGGCCACCCGGGACGCAGAATCCGTCCATATCCTTCACTCGGGATTCGAATTAAAATTCTAATCCGTGGACTGATAAGGTTTGTCGAATCGTTTTTCATACGCCTTGTTTTGCTTGAGTTGCATATCCCAATAAAAATTCCCTTTTCCTGCTTTATTTAACAAGCGAAAAAACAGGAGCCTTCCTTTGGATAATTGTTCCCTCGGTGCCAGTTTCCGCATGACTTCCCTATCGAAACCTTTTTCTTCGTTATACTTTTTTCCCAGTTCGTAAAAATTCTTGAATAGCTTCCGTGTCATCCAATTAGGTTGTATCCTGATCCCTTCCACCCCTCCTCTAACGACAGTGCCTTGATAACGACATCCTAAACGCCTGGAGAGCTTTTCGAGGTATCGTTCTACGAACCGAGAATGGTTGGGTTCAGGAAAGCCGGACTGGACAACAAACCCGATGCTGGGATTTCCACTCCTGCCGCAAAAGGGTTCCAGTTCCTCGATAAAGGCCTTCACGAGTCCGGGCATAGCATCTGTATAAAGGGGAAAAGCCAGGATCACGTGCTCGGTCTTCTTGAACAGATCCACTTGTTCAGGCAGCTCCTTTGTCCGGTTTAGGTAAACAGTTTCGACTTCACTCACGGCGCTTTCGCAAAAACCATTTGTGAACTGATCCATCAAAAGCTTGGTATTGCTGGATTTTCCTCGGGGAGAACCGTTAAATATTGTCAATCGCACGGGCTACCTCCTTCACATCCTGAGCCGTCAAACCAAAAAACGTCAACTCGGTTTTAAAATTGAGGGAAAATCGACTGTACATATCTTTCATAATCTGTATATCTTCATCATCGATGTTTTGGGGTCTTTCCAACAAAAGTCCGTTTTTGGGATACTCATCATAACGCCTGTGGTGGTGACATTCGTTTTCCACCAAATCCACATATGGGTGGAGGATCCGGATCAATCTGTCCTGAGTCTTCTTTAGAAGGGCTGTGGTAAAGCCCATCTTGACCGGAGAGGCCATCAGCACAAAATCCGTATGGACGTACTCCCGACAGACCTCCTGCGAGTCATCGGGAAAAACACATTTTCCGGGTGTTTTGACCCAACATCCCCAACATCCTGTGCAGTACCGGATGTTCAAATCTCGCAATTTGATCTGCCTGACCTCATTATCCAGGGCATGCATCTCTTCAGTGAGATCTGCCAGATACTCCTCGAACAGTGTATTGTTTGGATCGGGATTTCCATTCAGGATCAATATTTTCATGCTTTTCTTTTCCTTGTCGTTTATCGGACGATTCCGTATTGCTTTTCTGCAGCCTCGAGGGTTTGCGAGATGAGGGAAACGATGGTCATCGGACCGACACCACCCGGGACAGGAGTGTAAGCGCTGCTGCGTGGGGCAGCCTCCTCGAGATCAACGTCCCCTATTCCTCCGGGATGATAACCTGCATCGATGATAACCGCCCCCTGTTTGATCCAATCCCCCTGGATGAATTTGGGCTTTCCCACGGCCCCCACAACAATATCCGCCTCCCGGACGACATCAGGCAGATCGATGGTGCGGGAATGACAGATGGTCACGGTGGCATGGTGGTTGAGAAGCATCATGGCCAAAGGCTTCCCGAGAATCGGGCTACGGCCGACCACAACCGCTCGCTTGCCTTTGAGTGGAATATTGTAGTGATCCAGGATTGTCATGATCCCGGTCGGAGTCGCGCTCCCGTAGGCAAATTCTCCCATTGCCATCCGCCCAAAACCCAAAGAAGTAACACCATCCACATCTTTTTCCAGGGCAATCGCATCGAAACAGGCACGCTCGTCGATCTGTTCGGGAACAGGATGCTGAAGCAAGATGCCATTCACGCCTGGATCTCGATTCAAAGCTTCGATCTCTGCCAGGAGTTCTTCGGTCGTGGTCGTCGGCGGCAATTCGATCTTTCGCGATTCCATCCCGATACGGCGGCAGGCATTGCCCTTCATCCGGACATAGGTCGCAGAGGCTGGATCTTCCCCCACAAGAATCGTGGCCAAAACCGGGATTTTTCCGCCGGATTTTGCGATAACCGCGGCAACTCTAGGCTTCAAAGACTCTTCGATGGACCTGGCTAAATTTTTTCCTTCAAGCACCAAAGGTTCGGCCATCTTTTGTACTCCTCTTATTTATTCTTCTTATTCAAAAAAAAGTTCTCCTGTAACCTATCACACTCCTCATCACATTGACAAGAATTCGAAGAATTCCTGTGTTCAACACATCATTTTTTGGTACAATTGTCCGTCATAATCCATGAAGTGAATTTTTAGGAGACAGGAATGAAAAAAAACAAATTCAAATTCCGGGCTTTTACCGCCTTGATCGTCCTGTGGTCTTTTATCATAGAGAATGTGACGGGAATCGTTTTATACATCGTCCCACCGGGCCGGATCGCTCACTGGACAAACTGGAAACTCTTGGGCTTCACAAAGGAACAATGGGCAGCCCTTCACACGATATTCGGCTACATTTTCCTGATCTTTGCCGTGATCCACATATACTACAACTGGAAACCCATCCTGAACTATATCAAAAAGAAGGTTAAAGCCGGGATCCGGATGAGGACGGAGCTTACCGTATCCTTGGTCTTGACAATTCTGGTTTTTATCGCTACAGCCATCAGTCTCCCTCCCTTCAGCACCGTGATGGATTTTGGGACAAAGATGAAAAACTCCTGGGAAGAAAGCAGCCAGGAACCGTTTGTTCCCCACGCCGAGGAAATGAGTCTCAAAGATTTCATCGGCCAGATCGGCATATCCAAAGAAGAGGCTTTAAAAGCCCTTGAAAAAAAAGGAATACAGCTTCAAGACACAAGCGCATCGATCAAGGACATCGCCGTAGACAACAACACTTCGCCCGTCGCATTGTATGAGATTCTTAAAAGCGAGCTTCCCACCGAAGCCAAAGAAAAATTCGACAGTCTAACAACACAAAAAAAACAAACAAGGGGTGGTGGATACGGATGGAAAACTCTGGAAAATCTCGCCCAAGACTTGAATATACCGATACAGGACATCATGGAATTCCTCCAGTCAAAAGGGATCGATGCCCAAAAAGAAGAGGTCATCCGGAATGTGGCGGAAAAAAACGGGATAACGCCGTATGAACTCGTGGAAATGATCCAAAAGATAAAAGAGTGAATCCGGAACCTTGTGGAGTGTCCCCTATTTATAAAGAAGATATTTTTGGCGTGCTTTGTCGAATGCCTGAATTCCCGGTTTCCATTCCGCAAGGATCTCCTCAGGAGAACGGAGGTTTTCGATAGACCGGCGAAAGGACGAGACGCCGATCAACCGTTCGAGGTTTTTCCGAAGCTTCAGCTCAGCCGGATAGTATTTCTTCAGAGTAACAAGAAGATGGACCATGACCTGTAGAGGGCGCAGTCTCTCCCTGTCGGTTATGATCAGGTTCAAACCATTCACATCCTGATCCCTGTACTTGTTCCAGGGTGCAGCATGAGGGAGCGTAACAGGTGTAAAGGTTATGGGCTTAAAATAGATCCCGGGAAGACGGCAGAAATTCATGGTTTCGGCCAGCTTGTGGCTGTTGATCCACGGTGCGCCGATCTGCTCGAACGGCCGCATCGTGCCGCGGCCCTCAGAAAGGTTGAGGGCTTCGATCAAGCAAAGTCCGGGATAAACCGCGGCAGTAAGGATCGAGGGAATATTCGGGGAGGGCCGAGTCCAAGGAAGTCCTGTCTGATCGAACCACATGGTTCTCTGCCACCCTTCCATCGGAATAACCTTCAGGTCCAGTTCATCCATCCCTTTCATCCACTTTTCACCCTTTATCATCCACGCCATTTCTCCCGGCGTCATGCCGTATCGCACAGGGATCGGGTACTGTCCGACAAACGAAAAATGTTGCTCTTCGATGATCGGGCCTTCGATGGTCACGCCGTTTATCGGGTTGGGCCGGTCGAGCACGATGAACTGTTTACCGTGTTCGGATGCAGCCTCCATGGCCAAACCCATGGTGCTGATAAACGTGTAGAAACGGGCGCCGATATCCTGGATGTCATAAATCAGCACATCCACATCTTCCAACATTTCTTGTGTGGGTTTGAGATGGTCCCCGTACAGGCTCCAAACCTGGATCCCGGTCCTTTTGTCCACATAAGAGGCCATCTTGGTCGCATCGGGAAGATCTCCCCGAATACCATGCTCAGGAGCATACAGCGCCCCTATGGATAGTCCCTCGATACTGGACAGGATATCCACGATGTGTTCCCCAGACGAAACGATCCCGGTCTGGTTGGTGATGATCCCCACCCTTTTTCCTTCGAGTTTCGAAAGATGCTTAACAAGGAAAACATCGAGGCCGGCTTTCAACTTCTGGCTATCCATACCGAATAAAATCCCAGAGACAAGAAAAGCGATGAC
>DAOVBT010000236.1 GCA_030670375.1 Candidatus Aminicenantota bacterium
AGGATGGTCCAGGAGAGGGGCATGAAGAATCGTTCGTACAAGCGCAACGCATACCGGTCCGTCATCCCGGCGATAAAATCCCCTACCCTTTTTTCCAGGGGATCTTCGGCAGGATAGGGCTTGATGTAATCTTCCGGATTCTCCAAAAAATGATTGTACAGGTCGGTTAATATTTTCTCCGTCTTTTCCAACTCACCCCGGGAATGGGGATTGTAATAAACTCTTTCATACAAAAAATCCCGCAGCTCTGTCACCGCCTCCATGATTTCAGGGCTCATGACGATTTTTTCCAATCCAAGGGCCAGGCTCGCTTTTATCACATCATCGACCATCGTATCGATCCGCGAAGCATGGTACTTTCCCAGGGTTTGAAAAAGTCGTGAAGAGATGTCTTCTTGCTGGATCACCCCGGCACGCAGGGCATCATCCACATCATGATTCACGTAGGCGATCACATCCGAAATACGGACAACCTGCCCCTCCAGTGTTTGAGGCATCGCTTGAGCGTCGGTATTCAAAATCTCTCCCATGCCCTTGGAATGCCGCGATATGCCGTCCCTGACCTCGAAGGTCAGGTTCAGGCCTTTGCCTTCGTACTCCAATTTTTCCACAACCCGGAGGCTCTGTTTGTAATGGCTGAATCCTCCCTCGAGAAGATCATCCAAAACCTTTTCTCCGGCATGCCCGAACGGGGTGTGCCCGATGTCATGACCCAGGGCTATGGCTTCGGTCAGGTCCTCATTGAGCCGCAACGCTTTAGCGATGGTACGGGCAATTTGAGAAACCTCCAGCGTATGGGTCAACCGCGTTCGGTAGTGGTCGCCATAAGGCGAGAGAAACACCTGGGTTTTGTGCTTGAGCCGCCGGAAGGACTTGCAGTGGATGATCCGGTCCCGGTCGCGCTGGAAGGCTGTCCGGAAATGATGGGGCTCCTCATGTCGCGTTCTCCCTCTTGTCTCTGTGCTCAAGCAGGCTTTTTCCGAGAGATTGTCCTTCTCTATCCTTTCCAGTTTTTCTCTTATGGTTTCCAATCCTACACCTTTAACCCATTCTAGTTACGATGATGTTATTCGGTTTTGCTGTTTAACGGCCAGGGTTGATTCTTTTGCGCCTGTTGGATCATCAATCGGGGTATTGGGAAATTTATCTCTTTTCTGTGGGACAGGTACATTTTTCCCGTCACCATCTGCATAACCTCCCCGATCCCCAGCCTGTTCATCATGGCAAAAGGACCTTCCTTCCAAGCAAACGTTTCTCTACACAACCTGTCCACATCATGAAGATCCAGAATTTCCGACTCTACCACTTCCACGGCTGTGATAAAGGATACGGCCTGGAATCTTTTAGCCAAGGCATCGACCAGCATAAAATCCGTCGCTTCCTTCTGGACTTCCGCTTCAGAAATCCACCGGACCGCTTCCTTATCCTCGGCCTTTTCCAGCTCCTCGACTTTGTTTTTGCAGCTCTCTGTCAGCGAAAAAAAGTTGCGATAGACCTTGTAAAACGGATCTTCCGGATCAGAATCATCCGCCAGAGACTCCATGGCGGAGCAGGCATCTGCAATCCCGACATCGTCCATGGCACTCAAGAATCCTCTGCTCATGCCAAAAGCTTTTTTGGCTGAAGCTTCTATGCTCGGTATATCCATCCCTTCGTCGATCATCCTTGTAGCTTCCGATAGAAGGGCGACATGGATGAGGTTCAGTCCCCCTCCCTTCCTCTGCTTGAGGAGAGGAGCCGGCTCAGGGATCAAAGTCTCGACATTTTTTTCGTTTTCTTCAGTCATGACACACTCCTATTCTATCAGTAAGAAGGCATAACGGTTCATTTTCTGGGAATAATCGGATAAAACCTGGATGGGATATCCCGCTTTTCGTGCCGTGGAATAAACATCTACGCCCAGTGCTTCTGGAGTCGGACGTGACATTTTTGGTTCAACACAATCTTCTTTTTTTTCTTGGCATGTTTTACATATATTGCAGCTATCCATGAATAAAAGGAAAGCCTTTTCGAAACCCGAACAGAATATCTCCTTTTCCAACTCCAAAAGCTTGAGATTGATCTTTCGTGTCCAGGCGAAACGATCCTCGGGTTTTTCCACTTCCTTATCAAAACGGATAATGACAGCCAATCTGTACTCTCGGAAAAAACGCTCACATTCCTCGATGGTGGGTACATTCGGAGGGCAAGTGGCTGTTTGGCCATATTCGTTACATCCATACAAACACTTCATCCTCACCCACTGGGAAACGATAATCTCAGCGGGAATAATCCATTTGTAATCGTCATATCCTTGGTTTTGGATAATCGCATCGACCTTGTCACGCGTGTCCATCTATTCTTCTCCATACTGTTTCCGGATTTTGAGACGGTTGTTGATGTATTTCCGCAAAAACTTCACCGCCACATCCGAGCGCTTGAATGTGGGAACACCCGCCTGCTCAAGACAATCCACCATCGGCGCAAAGATATCTCCGGCATCGATGTTGACAACAAAAGGCTTGTCTGTCTTGTGAAAAACGTCGATCAGCCTCATGGCGATGCTCTGCGGGTGATACACGTTTTCTCCATGAAATCGGTTGGGCACGAGGGTCTGCATGGAGGGCGTCATCGGAACAGGGGAAACGATCGCACAATCCACATTTTCATCTTCCAGCATGGTTTTGACACAATCGGCAAAAACAGCATCATCTGCCACAGGAGTTGTATCCAGCGGGTTTTTGACATCCTGGAGACGATGGATCCCCAATTTCTCCATCAACACAGCCATTTTGATTTTGGTATTCTGGGAGAGAGTGGCCAAAACGAACTCCTGATCGTTTTTCAGGTTGTCTGCCATCGTGACACACTCGAACCCGGCATTGCTTATTATAGCGATCCGGTTGCCTCGTATGATCTTATCCGCCAAAAAGGATAGATTTTTCACATAGTTTTCAAAATCGAAGATACTGTCGGCAACGATTACTCCGGCCTCTTCACAGATAGCTTTGGCCACGCTGTAATCCCCTGCCACAGAGGCAGTGTGACTGGCCGTGGCTTGACGGCCTTCGGGGGTTCTTCCTGCCTTGTACAGCACAATGATCTTCCCTTCCTGCCTGACGATCTGGCAAGCCGCCTCTGCAAAAGCCAGGCCATCGGCAGGCAGAAACCCTTCCACATACACGCCAAAGACCTTGGCTTCTTCATCATCCTTGAAATAATTGAGATAGTCCGAAACGGTCAGGTCGATCTGGTTACCGATGGAAACAGCATACAGCGGTTCGATGTTGGGCAGCTTGCTCATCCGGGATATCATGAAAGCCCCGCTCTGGCTGATATAAACAAGGTTCGTTTTTCGACCAGATATCCGCGGAAGCTTGTAATCGGGAACAAAAGTGGTGTCGTATTTTCCGGGGTTGGAGTAAATGCCCAAACAGTTCCCCCCGTTCACAACAGGAGTCAGCTTGTGTTCCTCGATGCCATTGTGCAGCAGCTCTTTGATCTTGTCCTCCAGAGCCTGTGTTCCCTTTTTCTCACCCAACCCACCGGCGATGATGATCGCCGACCTTGCCTTCCCGTGCTCTACCAATTCTTTGATGACGTCATAATTCTGTTCGGCGGCCACGGTGATCACGAAAAGATCCACGGTCCTCGGGAGATCTCGGATTCGGGGAACACAAACACAACCTTCGATCTCCTCCACTCCAGGTTTGACCACATAGACGTTCCAATTGGGGAATCCCTGTTTGAGAATATTGTTCAAAATGATATGCCCGACATTCATTTTTTCCGACACCCCGATGATCCCGATCGTACGGGGTTTTACCAGATATCGGATGTTTGCGTATCGTTTGTTCCGAGATTCCACATGTTTTCTGGAAAACCGGCACATCCCATCCAGGGCGATCAATTTTTTATTCTGCGCCACAAAAGGATTGACCTCAGCCTCTTCGATGACATAGGGGTGATCGAACTTATACGGAGAAAAATAAGCCCCAAGCTGGAGAAATCGAAAATAGGTCTCGACCAGCTCGTCCTTGGTGATCAAAGCATCCTTTCCCCTGACTTTGCCCACAAGTTTGTCGTATATGGCAAGAGGTTCGAGAATCCGCAAAATATCTTTTTTGAAAAGAATATGAGGGGAACCGATGGAGACAGCCTTTCCCTCCTTGATTCTCTCGCTCAAATACTCGATTTCCACTCCCCCCACTCCAATCGTGGCGATCGGGCCAAATTCCCGGGAATGACGAAGACCCATCAAGAGCTCGGTCCCGAATCCTGTTTTATCGTATTCGACCATCTCGCAGACCAGAAATCCCCTGATCTCTTGTTCAATTTGCCGGAGAGTCCATCTTTTCCCCTTTTTGGCCTCGGGAAATTTTTTCACCCAATCCTGAAATCTTTTGGGGATGGTCTCCAACATGGCCTTGCAGGTTCTGTTTACTTTTGCTGCATTCCTCTCCGTAAACTGAATTCCTCCGACATCTGTCTTGTGAACGATGAAGGGATTGACGACCTTGACAACAAGGGCGGACT
>DAOVBT010000011.1 GCA_030670375.1 Candidatus Aminicenantota bacterium
GGCAGAAAAAGTTGCTGAATTAGCAGAAAAATAGTTGCCTCAGGATCAACATCTCTGGCTCCTGTTTTGAAAAATGTTTGGGATGAGGCGAAAGAGTACACAATGGAGTTTACCAAGGCCATGCCGGATGAAAAATATGGATTCAAACCCACAGAAGAAGTGTATTCTTTTTCAGAGCAGCTATTGCATCTTGCAGGCGCGAATTTCTGGTTTTTCGCGAGCATCAAAGGCGAAAAATCCCCTCAGCCGGAAGAGGCCTTCAAACCTGAGGGCAAAACAAAAAATGATGTCATCAAGTTGGTGGAAGAATCTTTTGTGTTAGGGGACGCAGTCGTTGATGGATTAACTGATAAAATTGTTCATGAAGAGGTCGCCATGGGCAAGAATAAGCTTGTCGTTTGGAAGATCCTTCTGTTTTGTGTGGACCACATCACTCATCATCGGGGACAGATGGTAGTTTACCTCCGGCTGAATGGAATGAAGCCTCCCCAATACCGTTCCGGCTTTTACGGATAAAATCGAAGAGACCGAGATCTTCTGCGGTGGACCGACGCTGCAGAAAAACGTTTGAAAAGTCCACGAAATCGATTATAATGATAGAAATTCTATGCTCATTAAAGGAGGAGACTATGAAACGTCTTTGCATTATCGGCTTGACACTGGTTCTTTCTGTTTTCTTGGTTCAGCCGTCCACAACTTTTGCCCAAGGAAATCAGGTTCGCCCAAGCTTGAAAGCCAGCGTCTCACAAAGGCTGGGAATCGACACCGATATCAAGATCGATTTCTCCAGGCCTGGAGTAAAAGGCAGAAAAATCTGGGGTGAACTTGTACCTTATGGCCTAGCACCCGGAAACAGATATTCCAAAGATCAACCCTATCCTTGGCGGGCCGGTGCGAACGAGAACACGACTATTGAATTCAACAAGGACATCCTGGTAGAGGGGAATAAATTACCTGCGGGCAAGTATGGCATCCATATGATCCCATCGGAAAAAGACTGGATCATCATCTTCTGCAAGAACAACTCGGGCTGGGGCAGCTACCAGTACAACCAGGAGGAAGATGCACTCCGGGTAACAGTGAATCCGGTCAAAGCTCCCCATCAGGAATGGTTGGTATTCGGGTTCGAGGATCTGGCAGGAACGGCTGCAACGGCGTACCTCCATTGGGAAGGACTGAAGGTGCCGTTTAAAATAAAATTAGTCGAATAATAAACACGATTTCACTTTAAGGCTTTTTTCCTGATCTCGCACTTTATTTAAACCAGGAATGCAAAGACATTTGAAAAAGTACATTTTTATCCTCTGTTTTTTTGTTTTTCATCTTGCCCTGAATGCGAATGCTCAAAGAATCGAAATCCCAAACGCCGGTGAACTGCAGATAAAGCTTCACAAACTCAGTGTGTTGGGCAGTGTTCTGTATGTTGCGGCCCATCCGGATGACGAAAATACCGCTGCGCTGGCTTATTTCTCAAAAGGACGAAAATACCGGACGGCTTATCTTTCCTTAACTCGGGGTGATGGCGGACAGAACCTGATCGGGCCGGAAAAAGGGGCCGAAATCGGGATCATCCGTACTCAAGAACTTTTGGCTGCCCGCCGGATCGACGGGGCCGAACAGTATTTCACACGGGCCATCGATTTTGGCTACTCCAAAACCCCAGAGGAAACGCTGGAATTTTGGGGTAAGAACGAGATCCTGGAGGATTTAGTCTGGGTGATCCGCAAATTCCGCCCCGATGTGATTATCACCCGGTTTCCCACAGACGGTTCCAGCGGTCACGGTCATCACACAGCTTCGGGCTGGCTCATCAAAGAGGCGTTTCATGCGGCGTCCGATCCCCAAAAATTCCCCGAACAATTGAAATATGTAAAGCCCTGGCAGGCTAAAAGATTGTACTGGAATAGCTGGCGGCCAAGAGAACAGGAAACTCAGGATCTGCAAAGGATCGACACCGGTGAATATAATCCTCTGCTGGGTAAATCCTACACGGAAATGGCCGCAGAAAGCCGTTCCAATCACAAAAGCCAGGGATTCGGTGCAACAAGTCGGCGGGGAACGCGGTACGATTACTTTAAACTCGTAGCAGGAACCCCGGCATCGACCGACATATTCGATGGGATAGACACATCCTGGAAGCGTGTTTCCGGTGGTCACAAGGTGGAATCCTTGTTGAGCGATATTCTGAAGTCATATGATCCTGGCCATCCTGATCAATCCATACCGGACTTGCTGGCAGTGTATTCAGAGCTGAACAAACTGGATAAGACCTTTTGGGTCAACATAAAAAAGGAAGAGCTGTTGCGTGTCATTCGAGCATGTGCCGGTCTCTGGATGGAGGCAATGGCCGACGACTTTGCCGCAGCACCGGGAGATGAGATTAAAGTAACGACCACCATTGTCAATCGCTCTGGTTTTCCCTTCCGAATCCAAAAAATAAGTTTTCCGGAAATGGCTGCTGAAGCAGTTTTGGACAAACCTTTGAAAGGCAATGAGCCTCAGTCTTTTGAGAATTCGTTCTCTATCCCGGGGGATTTTCCGATTTCACAGCCATATTGGCTCAAAGCCGCACCCCGAAAAGGAATATTCACGGTCCGCGAACAGGATTCCATCGGAGACGCAGAAAATCCTCCATCGATTTTTGTTAAGATCAGCGTAAATGCCGATGGGAATCTTCTGGAGTACAATGTGCCTCTTTTGTATCGATGGACAGACAGGGTGGACGGAGAACTTTACAGGAGGTTCGAGATCAGGCCTATGGTAACGATCCAGATGGAAGATAAGGTGAGTATTTTCCCGAATGAAAAGCCTAAGAAAATAAAAGTCAAATTGAAGAGCCACTCTCCCAATGTCTCCGGCCGAATCCGGCTTAAAGGGAGCGAAAAATGGCAGATTTTGCCTGAAACCATCCCGTTCTCATTCGCCAACAAATACGAAGAACAGGAATTCACGTTTGAAGTCAATCCGCCCAAATCTTCCGACGAGTCTGTTTTGACAGCTGAAGCAGAGATCAACGGCAAAAAAATGGATCGTGCATTAGTGGAGATTTCTTATCCCCACATCAATCGACAGGTCTATTTCCCTGAGAGCCGTGTAAGGGTGGTGAAGCTAGATATCAAACGATTGGGGGAAAAACTCGGCTACATCATGGGCGCAGGAGACGAAGTCGCTGCCAGCCTGCGGAATCTCGGGTACGAAGTGATCGAGTTGAGCGATGAAATACTGGAAAGTGAGGAGTTATCCCGATTCGATGCCATCATCACGGGCATTCGTGCCTACAATACGCGGGAACGTCTCAAACATGTGCAAGGGAGGCTTTTGCAGTATGTCGAAGACGGTGGAACCTTGATCGTCCAGTACAATGTTTCAAGAGGGATACTGATCGAGAGCATCGGTCCATACCCTTTGACCATCGGACGGGACCGGGTGAGCATGGAAACCGCTCCCGTCAGATTCCTCGATCCGGAACATTCGCTTTTGAATTTCCCCAACACGATCACGCAGAAGGATTTTGAGGGTTGGGTGCAAGAGAGAGGTCTGTATTTTGCGACACGATGGGACGACAGATATGAACCGATCCTCTCCTCTCGCGATACCGGCGAGATGGATAAAAAAGGGGGTCTGCTGTACACACGTTATGGAAAGGGAGTATTTATATACACCGGATACTCCTGGTTCCGGCAGCTTCCAGCGGGCGTTCCGGGTGCCTTTCGACTTTTTTCCAATTTAGTTTCGGCAGGAAAATCCAATGAAAATCCAAAACAGTGAACAAACGGAAAAAGACCAGGAGAAACCGCCAATCTTTTCCTCATGGAACCGGTGGTATGCCATCGTATTGTTGAATTTGGTGGTTCTCATCGTACTTTTCTATCTATTTACAAAAACATTTGAATAACAAACCCTTAAGAATTAACACTTCTCCTCTAGCAAATGACTACATTTATGCTTACGATAAAGTCGGTGAATTTTTCAACGGGGACTTTCGCAATTTAGAGACATTCCAGCATCAAACCGAAAGAGTCAGATCCCGTGATGTGGACCGGGAATCCCTGGTCGATGTTTTGCTGAAGCAAAATCGTGATTATGGATGTGGTAGCCAGACACTAAAAAATATCGATAGATTGGTCCAGAATCAGGCCTGTGCTGTGGTAACAGGGCAGCAGGTCGGATTATTCTCCGGTCCCCTCTACACGATCTACAAATCCCTGACCACGATCAAACTTGCCGAACACCTGAACCAAAACTGCCAGGGAAGTTATGTGCCGATATTTTGGCTGGCATCGGATGATCATGATTTTGCCGAGATCGATCACATAAACCTGCTCAATGAAGACAATCAAATCGAAAAAATACATTACGAGTCTCCATTATCCCACCTCAAGATTCCTGCGTCGAAACTGATATTAACGTCGGAGATGTCCAACTGTTTCCAGCGTCTCCAAGATTTAACCCGGAATTCCGAATTCAAACCGAAAATATTATCGCATTTGAGTGACGCCTATCAGGTCGACCGAACGTTTGCTGAAGCATTTGCCAGATGGATGACCCGCCTGTTCAAGTCTTACGGGCTTGTTTTTGTGGATGCTAGTCATCCCGACTTAAAAAAATTGGGAAAAAAAGTTTTTACTCATGAGATCATCGAATGCTCGCCATCGACTAAACGGGTTCTAGAAACATCGGATAAACTGAAACAAGCCGGCTACCACACACAAATTCAATTGCACGAGGGGATATTGAATCTATTTCTTGCCGAGCAAGAGAGGCAGACCATTCGATCAGGGGATGAAGATTTTTTTTTAAAAGGTTTGGAACAGACTTACAAAAAAAGCGAGTTACTTGCTCTTCTAGACGAAAAACCTGAAATTTTTAGTCCGAATGTCCTGCTTCGCCCGATCTACCAGGATGCCCTTTTGCCGACAGTCGCCTATGTCGGGGGGCCGGGGGAAATCGCCTATTTTGCACAGATGAAAGGAGTATACGAAAGTTTTGGTTTGCCCATGCCGGTTATCTATCCGCGAAAAACTGTCACCCTCATCGAAAAACATGTCGACAATGTGCTTAAAAAATACGATATAAATGTTCAGGATATATGGGTGGGTGTGGATGGGATAATCAATGAAAGGGTCAAAAAACACTTTCCAGGGTCCATCGATGAGGTTTTTCGTTCGGCCTCTTTACATCTTGAGCAGGACCTTCAATCCATCAAAAAGGAAATCATGAGCTTTGATCCGACTTTAGAAAAATCGGCAGACCTTGCCTCGAGGAGAATGGATCAGCAGATGAAATTCCTGGAGGAGAAAATTTTGCGGGCGGTAAAAAAACGAAACAAGACAATAGCTCAACAATTGCAAAAGGCGAAAAACAATCTGTATCCCGGCAACCGCCTCCAAGAGAGAGTATTAAATATTGTTCCCTTTTTAATAAAATACGATTATGCATTTTTGGATGAGCTTTACCAAGCCATCGATATGGAAAATTATGACCATCAGGCAATAAAATTATGAGCCGATCCGCCCATAGGGTAAAAAATGCTGATGAATAATTCAGGAGGAGAGCGAAGTGAAACTTGATGCCTTAGCCTTTGGCGCTCATGCCGATGATGTGGAGCTATCTTGCAGCGGCACGATCATAAAATTAGAAGCCTTGGATTACAAAACCGGTGTTATTACGTTGACCCAAGGAGAAACGGCGACCCGAGGCAGTGCCGAGATACGGGCCAAGGAGTTCCAGAAGGCCAGTGAAATTATGGGTTTAGCCGTTCATAAAATGCTGGATATTCCCGATGGACGTGTGGAGGATTCATGGGAGAATAAGTTGAAAATCATCAGAGAAATTCGCGCCTATAAACCAAGGATCGTTTTTGCCCCCTATTGGATTGCCCGTCATCCGGATCATGAAGAAACATCCCCATTGGTAAGAAAGGCGGCATACTTAGCAGGATTGAAAAAATTGGACACGGATCAGGAGCCATTTCGGCCGAATAAAGTCATTTACTACCAAACTCGGTTCGAGTTCACGCCTTCTTTTATCGTCGACATTTCGGATTTTCACGAACAAAAAGTAAAATCGATCCTGGCGTACAAATCTCAATTCCACCATCCCCAAAAGGCCGAATTCGGAGATGATGAGACACTGGTCAGCCAACCTGAATTCTTGAATAGGATCGCAACAAGGGACAAACAGTATGGCGCTTACATCGGCGTCAGATATGGCGAACCGTTTCTGGTTCGAGAGGCTCTTAAAGTGGACGATCCGGTGGCATTTTTCGGCCCGGAATATTTGGATACAATTCCATGAAAGTTGCTATAGTCTGCTATCCCACACATGGGGGGAGTGGGGTTGTCGCATCGGAGTTGGCGATAGGTCTGGCCGATAAAGGACATGAAATTCATATCGTGAGTTATGCCCAGCCCTTTCGGTTGCGCTCCTTTCATCAAAACATTTTTGTCCACGAGGTGGGGGTGTCGTCCTATCCCCTGTTCAAATATCCTCCGTATGCCCTGGGATTGGCGACCAAAATGGTGGAACTTGTTGAAGAATGTGATCTCGAACTTATCCATGCTCACTATGCCATCCCCCATGCAGCCAGTGCCTATCTGGCAAAACAGATTTTAGAATCGCGGCGGATTAAAACCATAACAACCCTTCATGGAACGGATATTACGTTGGTCGGGGCCGATCATTCATTTCACAGGGTCATAAAATTCACTATCGAGAAATCCGACGGTGTCACAGCGGTCTCAGAATATTTAAAACAACGCACAATCGATGAGTTCGGCATCCGGCATGAAATACGCGTTATTTACAATTTCGTCGATACCAAACGCTCGGCACCGGATCACGCTGATTGCACCAGAAAGACGTATGCCCCGAAGGGAGAGAAGATTCTGATGCATGCCTCCAATTTCCGGCCGGTTAAAAGGGTCGGAGATGTGGTGCGTATTTTTGCCAAAGTTCAGGAGAAGATGCCGGCTAAGCTGATATTGATCGGGGATGGACCGGAGCGGATATTCATCCAACAGTTGGTCAAAGAATTGAAACTCGGCGACCATGTGTATTTTCTTGGGGAACAGGATTATTTAGAACCCTTGTTTTTTTGTGCGGATCTGTTTCTTTTGCCCAGCGAACAGGAGAGTTTTGGGTTGACCGCTCTCGAAGCTATGGCTTGCGGAGTTCCCGTGATCTGTGCGGAAACCGGGGGTCTGCCAGAAGTGATAACGCATGGAGAGACAGGATTTTTGTATCCGATTGGAGAGATAAAAAAAATGGCAGAAAGTGCTGTCGGCCTATTGAGCGATCCTAAAAAGCATGAACTCTTCAGAAGCCAAGCAAGAAGACGAGCCTCTGAATGTTTTAATGCCGATCAGATCATTCCGCAGTACGAAGCCTTTTATGAGGAAATATTGAAATCAGGATGAGCACGAATAGTGTGACACATGAGTAGAATTGATTGGATTTTGATGTGTTCATTCCTTCTTTTTGTGGCTTTGTATGGGATTTGGAAAGCCCGGGGCAAAAAAGATATCAAGGGATTTCTTCTGGCAGATAGAAAAACGCCTTGGTACACCATAACGCTTTCGGTTATGGCAACTCAGGCCAGTGCCATCACGTTTCTTTCGACCCGGGACAGGCCTTTGTGGACGGCATGCGGTTTGTGCAGTTCTATTTCGGCCTCCCCATAGCCATGGTCATTCTATCTGTCACTGCAGTTCCCATCTTCCACAAACTGAAAGTTTTCACGGCCTATGAATTTTTAGAACAGCGTTTCGACCTGAAAAACCGCACCTTAGGAAGTATCCTTTTCTTGATACAACGGGGTTTGGCGGCCGGATTCACCATTTTTGCCCCGGCCTTGATCATTTCTGTCCTTCTCGGATGGGATATCCGTCTCACTATTTTTATGATCGGCGGCATCGTCATCGTGTACACGGCATCGGGCGGTACGGACGCCGTTAATAAAACGCATATGTTGCAGATGGCGATCATAACATTGGGAATGGGTGCAGCATTTTATATGATTTTCCGTTTGATGCCGGCAGACATCTCTTTTCTGGATGCCACTCATGTAGCCGGAAAAATGGGGAAATTGAATGTCATCAATTTTGCGTTCGACTGGAAGGACCGCTATAACATTTGGTCAGGACTCATAGGGGGGACATTCCTCGCCCTTTCCTATTTCGGGACGGACCAGTCTCAGGTGCAGCGCTATCTTTCCGGACGCTCTATCGGGCAAATCCGATTGGGACTGTTGGCCAATGGTATCGTGAAGGTTCCTATGCAGTTCACGATTCTTTTCGCCGGAGCGATGATTTTTGTTTTTTATCAGTTTGTGACCCCACCGCTGTTTTTCAATCCGGTGGAAACGGCCAATGTGAATAACAGTTCCTATGCCGAAGCCTATCAGAAGTTGGAAATGCAATACGAGCGTGTCCATCGAGAGAAGCAAGATCACATTCGGGACATGTTGGATGCCATCGAGATCCATTCGGATTCGGACTTGAATAACACCGTCGAAAAGATACAACAGACAAGAGAAGCGGAGCTGGGGATTCGAGATGAGGCAACCGAACTCATCCAAAAAGCGAATCCGGATGCCGACACCAACGATATAAATTACATTTTTTTAAGTTTCGTGGTCAACTTTCTTCCGGTTGGACTTGTGGGCCTTATTCTGGCCGCCATTCTATCGGCCTCGATGTCTTCCACATCTGCTGAATTGAATGCTTTGGCTTCGGTAACGGTTGTGGATATTTACAAGCGTGTATTCAAGAAAAAAGCATCTGATCGGCATTATCTCATCGCGTCCAAAGTAGCCACGGTGTTCTGGGGAATCTATGCCATCAATTTTGCCATGTTTGCGAACCGTCTCGGATCGTTGATCGAAGCCGTTAATATTCTTGGTTCTCTTTTTTATGGGACGATTCTGGGCATTTTTTTGATAGCCTTTTATTTCAAAAAAATCGGGGGACATGCGACATTCATTGCTGCCATCATCGCAGAGTTGACCATTTTGGGATGCTATTTTTTTTCAGAGATACCTTATTTATGGTTTAATGTCATCGGATGTGTTCTTCTGATAACCCTGGCCCATTTTATGAATCCTCTGTTTGCTGCGAAAAACCGGCAATAGAACATAAAACCTACTGCCTGTACAGCAGGGAAGAAAAGCTTATTTCGGTTATTTTTTTGCGATTTTGGTCGTTATTGTATAAATTGTAGGGAAGATAGGAGGAGGTTATGGATGAGCTGTATCAAGCTGCGGAAAAGGCGATAGTGCAGGCCCTAGCCTTGAAGGAAGGGGAGCAATTTCTGTTGGTGACGGATAAGCATAAAATGGAGATCGCCGAAGCCCTGGCGTACTGGGCAAAGGAAGTGGGGGCTGAGACGACGACATATCTGATGACAGAGGCATTACGACCTATCACCGAACCCACAACGCTTTTCCGTTTGCTTTGTGTGAAGGCTTCAGCCATGGCCTATATGCTGGATGCCCGAATGGAAGAAAAGCCCTTTCGGGGTTATATGGTCAAGGCCGGTGTTGCAAGCAGCCGAATCTGTATGATGCCTGGCTTGACGCGCGACATGATGGAGCGGTTGGTGAATATCGACTTCCATGAGCTCGACATGTTCGGAAAAAAACTTGTGGCTAAACTGGCAGATTCCGAGAATATCGTGGTCGAAAATGCCGAGGGCACCCACGTTGAGTTCAGCATCAAAGGAAGGAAATGGAAAAATGACAACGGCGACATCAGCCAAAAAGGAAAACACGGCAACCTTCCGGCTGGCGAAATATTCACGGCACCTGTAGAAGAAAGTTTCAACGGTAAGTTGATGATCAGCCTGATCGATGACAAGCTCGGGAAGGGGATAATGGAGTTTGAAAAAGGCCGGCTGATTGGTTATCGAGGAAAAGGAATCGAAGAGATCGTGGCCTATATCGGGGAAGATGACACCGGGAAGATCATCGGGGAATTCGGGATCGGTACCAATCCCAAAGCCAAGATTTGTCCCAACATGCTGGAAGCGGAAAAAGCCTTCGGGACAGCCCATTTTGCAATCGGCGATTCCTACGGGATCGGTATCAACACCAGCCCTCACCACTATGACGCTCTTGTGGATAAAGTATCCATCCGTACCAACGGCGAATACCTCGTCCGGGATGGGAAATTCTTGATTTGATCCGATGAAAAGACGGGATCAGGTTATCATACCAATTCAGCGAGGGAAGAGATAAAGGTCTGCAATTCTTGTTTCGTTCCGCAACTGACCCTTATCCATTGCTTGTTGTTTAATCCGAACGGGCGGACGAGGATTTTCTGTGCTTCAAGTTTCTTGGTCAATTCTGATGCGTCCTGGTCGACCTTGAAGAGAACAAAATTCGTGTGAGATGGAATACAACAGAGGCCCAGTTTGTCCAGCTCTTCGTACAAAAACGCCTTTACCTGTTTATTTTTTTCAATCACCGACTGGATAAACGCCTGGTCCCGATAACTGGCCACAGCTGCCTTCAGGCTGAGCCAAGCGACAGGCGCAAAATTTCTGCTCAATTTATTCAGCTTTTTGATGATTTCAGGGTGGGCGATCCCATAGCCGATGCGAAGCCCCGCAAGCCCGAAGATTTTCGAAAATGTCCGTGTGATGATGACGTTTTTCCTTTGTTTGACTAGATCTATCATCGATGAATAAGCCTCATCCTCTACATACTCATGGTATGCCTCATGCACGACAACGAGGGCCTTTTTTGAGGCGTGCTCACAAAATAGCTGCAATTTGTCCTTCGGTGTTATCGAGCCGGTAGGATTGTTCGGATTGCAGATATAGATCAGATTTGTTTGGGATGAGACCAGTTTTTCCATTGCTTCCAGGTCATGTTCGAACTTGTCGTTCAACCGGACTTTATTCAGAGAACACTCCGATCTTTTCGCATAAAAGATGAAGTCAAAATAGGTGGGATCTCCCACCAGGATTTCACCTTCAGTTTTAGCGAGATGGATCAGTGTGACCATCACGTCTGTCGATCCTGCACCCAGGATGATATGATCCGGAGGTGTGTTCTCACGTTCAGCGATCAGATCGATCAAATCGGAATAATAGCCGTGAGGATAACGGTTGGATAGATGGATCGAACGGGTGATGGATTCCCTAGCGTTTGGAGAGATGCCGAAAGGACTTTCGTTATTATGGAGCATGATGAAATCATCGGCGCTTGAATTCTGCTCAAGAATGGATGATTTTCTTCGGCATGCCAAAAAATCTGGGCCTGCCATCAGGCCTGCAACAGCTAAAGCACTTGTTTTTAACCATTGACGGCGGTCGAGTACATATCCCATGTTTCCCTCCTGACTCATGTATATCAAACACACAGCCTTGGGTCAAATTCCGATAGGGTAGTACCTTGGGGAACGTCCCTCAAATATGGTATCATTAGCGTCAGAGTGAGCACCTTCAGCATATTCCTTCACTTTTTCGGCTTGGGTTTGTTGATGGTGTTCTCTTCTTTTTTTTCCGGTTCGGAAACGGCTCTGACCGCTCTTTCCAAAGTCGAGACGCAAAGAATAAAGGGAGATAACAAAAAAACCAGCCAATCCATCGTGAAATTTTTGGATGAACCCCGCCGGCTGTTCATCACGGTCCTGTTCGGCAACACGCTGGTGAACATGGCTTTTGTGAGCATCACCGGGTCACTCATTTTCAACAATCTATTCAAGAGGGAAAATCCGGGGTTGGCATACGTCGTGTCCATCTTGATCCAGACGATTATCCTGTTGATATTCGGGGAGATCACCCCTAAGACTTATGCCATCAAGCATTCCGAGAGATTTTCGAGAACTGTGGCCCAACCCTTATGGTTCTTTTCCCAAATGATCTATCCTTTCAGGCGTCCTTTGCGGCTTTTGACAGACCTGCTCCTTCCTCTTTTGGGTGTTCGCTCCATGGCTGAAGAAACGCCGCTGACCGAGGAGGAGATCAGAGCCATCGTGAAGGCCACCGAAGATCACGGAGCTCTCGATAAAGAGGAAGGCGAGATCATTCATAGTATTTTTGAACTTCATGATATTCCGGCAAAAGAGGCAATGGTCCCGCGCACGAGCATGGTTTGTGTAGAGGTGTCAAAAACGATCCAGGAAGCTTTTGATATGACCAACGCGGCAGGATATTCCCGTCTCCCTGTCTACCGGGATAAAATCGACAATATTTGCGGCATATTTTATGTCAAAGACATGCCGTGCTGGAAGGGGCTGGCAATAGAAAAACTAGGGAAAAAAAGCATCGAGCAACTCACCATAGAGGAATTCCTCACCCATGCCGATATCCTGAGAGAAATCAACCCCGATTATGAGAATACACTCATTAGATCCCCTCTATTTGTCTACAAAACCAAAAAAATCGGGGAAATGATGATCGAGATGAACAAACAAAACCAGCAGATGGCGATACTGCTGGATGAGTATGGCGGTGTGTCAGGACTGATAACGGTTGAGGATATCGTGGAAGAGGTGTTGGGAGAGATTTTCGACGAGTATGATAAACTGTCAGAGCTGACGATATCCAAAGACCCGAAAGATCCGACGTGTTTCCTGGTCCCGGGATTCGTCAGTCTCCGCAGCGTGAACAAACAGCTCAAACTCAAACTCGAAATTTCAGAAGCGGATACGGTTGGCGGGTTTGTAACCAAGCTCTGCGGGGCCATACCCAATGAGGGAGATGTCATTGACGACAATACGAACAAGCTGGTCTTTGAAGTCATCAACATGGCTGGAAAAAGAGTCAATTTAATTAAAATCCGAAAGTTAGGGAAGCCTCCCGAAAAAGACCGGAAAAAAAGACTGAATCTTTTTTTTCTTCCGTTTGTCCTTGTTCTCAGCTTGTTTATGGGTTTTGCTCCCATAGGCGCTTCAGACGGGAGTCCTCTCGCTCCCACTGGCCAGGTTTCCCTTTATGTTTTTTCTTTGCTGCTTGTTCTTTCTTTGTTTCTGAAGGCCCTTTATGCCGGGTCAGAAACCGCTGTTGTTTCCGTCTCGAAAGCCCGAATTGATGTTTTGGCTCAGCAGGGAAATTCACGCGCGCTCACCATCAAGAGGTTGTGGCAGGAGCCGGAAAAGATGCTGGGAACTGTTCTTGTTGGTGATAATTTGATGTCTGCAGCGGCAGGCATGGCCGGGCTCCAACTCATCATTTTTGCTCTTCCCGGAAGGGAGGGAATCCAGGAAATTTTGAATACCATCATCATGACCCTGGTGACCATGATCTTTTGCGAGATCCTTCCTAAAACGACGTTTCGTGTCAAAGCCGAAACGCTGGCCTTGAAAAGTGCCCCCGGTCTATGGATTGCGGGCAAGCTACTTCGCCCTGTTGTATGGCTGATGACGAAGATCACGAATTTCATTGTGAGGATGGCAGGTGAGCAGGATGTTGAAGAAAGACAAAGGGTCATGCGCGAAGAACTCAAGCTTTTGGCCCGAATGGGGGATAGAGAGGGAATTCTCAAGGGAGAACAGCTGCGCATGCTCTCGAGCGTCCTGGATTTGGAAAAGATGACCCTGGAGAAAGTCATGACACCGCTGGTTGATATTATTGCCTTGCCCACAGATGCAACGGTCGAAGAGTTTTATCACACAGTTTTCGAGACGGGTTTTTCAAGGATCCCTGTCTATGAAGATCGAGTGGACAATTTGGTTGGATTGGTGAATGTCCTCGATGTTTTATACTCGCAAGAGCCTTCCCCGACAATTGCTCCGTTTGTACGGAGAGATATACATCACGAGCCCGAATCCAAGCGGGTGTATTCCCTTCTGCGGGATCTCAAGCGCAGCCGTAAAGCCATGGTTTTTGTGGTGGATGAGTATGGTGGTGTCGTTGGCTTGGTGACCATCGAAGATTTGATCGAGGAGATACTGGGCGATATCCGTGATGAGAAAGATAGGGATGAGGAAGGAAATGTTCACCAAATCAGTGACATGATTATCGAATGTGATGGGAAAGCAGAGATATCTTTTATCAACAACTCGTATGGAATGGCAATCCCCGTAGGAGATTACAACACCATCGCAGGTTATATCCTGTCTCTTGTGGAAAGGATTTCTAAACAGGGCGAGATTGTCGAGAGCAATACGCTCAGGATCGTTGTGTTGGATGCGGATCAAAAAAGCATCCGCAGAGTAAGGATCCAAATAAAACCAAGGGTCGTTCCTTAAGGTACCACCCTATTCCTGTAGATGAACTACCTTTGATCAATGGTGAGCTCGAAAGGATTGGTCATGGCATTGTAGCTTCGTTCCAATCGATCCTGGTATGGTTCCAATGATGCTTTGATTATTTCCGGCAGTCCGTCCTCCCAGGGAAGGCGAAACCGGTCCTCTTCCATGGCTTGAATTTCCGCTTCTAAGATATCTTTCCATTCCGATAGGGCTCCAGATGTGCCTGTGGCCCCCAGTTTTTCAAGTTGGTTATGCAACATGGGCAAGAGTGTGCGGTGCAAGCGTCTGAGCATGCTGTCCCGGCGCTCTTCACGTATTTCTTTTATGTCCATATCACCCAAGCGGCTTCCCCCACCTTCCTCCATGACCTCGAAATCCGGACCATCCTCGGGCAGTTTTTCCAGCCAGGAGAAATAGGCTATCGCATAGATATAGCAATACTCCCCCATTCCCATCTCGGCATCCAGAAGAGCCTGGTTTCGGAATTTCATGAATTCAGCGATTTGAGGAACAAGACCGAATCCCAGCTTCACCATTTCGAAGACATTTTTGGGTTTTTTAACCTCTACCTCGCTCTGTCCCGCTCTATCCTGCAGCTCTCGCATCGAGATCTCCAATTTCTCCTGGAATGGAGCAAAAGCCTTTCTTATAGATAAAAACGCCTCGATTCGGCTGGGACCGATGGATCCATCCGGTTCGGGACAGAAGTCTCTGATTTCTCCGTAGCGTTCGGTCAAAACCTCCATCAACTCTTCTTGTTCTTGGAATTCACCTATCAAGTTTTTGAAAAACACATAGCCACCGACGCCGAGCACGATCAAAATCAAGATGATGACAGCACATCCGATGCCGCAACCCACTAGCCATTTTTTTGTCGTGTTGCTGGATTTTGTTTCGTTCATCCTCCAAGCCTCTCTGTCCGGGATTTTCTCTATCATAACAAAAAAGAGTCCCAAATGGCGAGGATATGCGGAACTTTTGTGCTTAGCTTTTCGTATGAATAACCTTAAAGACGATTTCGTTTAAATTTCATGAATTATTTATAAAAACTGCTGATTGATATATAAATGAATTTGGAATTTGGAAATTTTGTTTTATGAAAGTGGATGAAGATATCAGCAGTGTTTATGAATAATTCAGGAAAATTCAGGAAAAGGAGGTAATATGAGGAAAACGAGAATTGTCTTAACCACCTGCCTCATTGTTCTTTTGGTCACACACACTCCCTTCCTTCGCTCAGGAGACGATCTCCACAGAGTTTGGGCTATTAAGGATTGCCGGATCGTCACACAAGCAGGTCCTCCGATCGAGAAAGGGACGGTCGTGATCCGGGACGGCCTGATTGAAGCGGTGGGGGCAAAAGTCGATGTTCCTGCGGATGCCGAGGTGATCGACGGGAGCATGCTGACCGTGTATCCGGGATTGATAGATCCTCTGGGAAAATCTCTGCTCAAGCTCCCGGAACAAAAGTTCGATCAAACAAAGATTTACACGGGACAGTACACAGATGAAGACAGAGGAATAAGACCCGGTTTTAAAGCCTTTGACCACTTTGAGATCACCAAATCGACACTGGAAAAATACCACAAGGCCGGTTTCACGACCGCCCAGGTGCTGCCGGAAAGAGGCGTATTCACAGGCCAAGCCTCTGTGTTTTCCCTCAGCGGCACGGATAAAAATGCAAACATAATCCTGCGAGATACTTGCCTTGGTGTCGGTTTTTCCGTTTCCAGCTTTATGGTGTATCCCAGCTCGCTCATGGGTGTTGTGGCGATGCTCAGGCAGGAGTTATCTGATGCTGCCTATTTTGATAAACACAACACGCGATGGATGAAAGAAATGAACGGAATTTCCCGTCCTGAATACAACGTCAAACATGAATTGCTTTCTGATTATGCGTCGGGAAGAAAACCGGTGGTTTTCCTCTGTCGGAATCAGAATGATATCCGCCGTGCCATCGGTTTGGCCGCGGAGATGAAGTTGGACTATTTCATCTGCGATATCGGCAACGAAGCTTTCCGAGTGATTCCAGAATTAAAAAAGGCAAAAGCTCGGGTATTCCTTCCTTTGACTTTTAAAGCGCCCGCCACTAGCATTCATGCACGAAAGGGAAGGGATGTGCGGGACAAAGCGGAAAAAGAGTTGTATCCGAAAAATCCAGCACAATTAGCTGAAGCAGACGTCCCGTTTACCTTCACTTCTTTCGGAACAGACGATCCCAAGAGCTTTATGGAAGGGATCCAGA
>DAOVBT010000107.1 GCA_030670375.1 Candidatus Aminicenantota bacterium
CCCAACTCCTCGATGATCTCGTATCTTTCGGCAAATGTAGTTCCTCTATCCAGCATCGTGGCGGGCATTTGGAGAGTTTTAGTTTGGGCGATAGCCAGATCCTCTTCGGCAGGCAGAGGAGTGGCGCATTTCCGGCAGAACCGGCTGTCCGGAGGATTATCGGCCATGCATTTGGGACACTTCATTGTTTTATCTTCTATGATTTTATGGATACACTTATTAGACTGTGATTGGATGATTTCTCTTCCAATCAGTCTATACAATTAAACCATAATTCTTAAAATGCTTCCAGATATAATAACGACGTCTCTTTTTCAATGATTTCGGCATAAGGATAGCCAGTTTCATGAAGCCAGGAATAGATTTCCTTACGTTTATTCTTCAAAATCTCTCTGTACTTCGTATCCATTGCCAAATTCTTGATTTCACCGGAGTCCTCTTGGAGATTGTAGAGCTCGTCGATCTCACTCCTGGGATGGAGGGCATATTTCCATTGGCCGTCAAAATTAATAAAAGACGGCCCGTTCCAGTGAATAAACACGCGGTCTCGAAAGGGAGTGCCTGGGGAAGCGAGAACTTTTCGGAAGCTTTTTCCTTGTACTCCTTTTTCTTCGGGGAGGTCCAGGATGTCGATCAACGTCGGCAGGATATCCACATTCCCGGCCAAGCTTTTGGTCACTGTGCCGGGTGTGGTCACTCCTGGCACCCGGATGATGAAAGGGACATTTGCCAGTTCCTGGTAGCAGCAGGTGTCCATTTTGTAGATGAATCCATGGGCGGTGATCATGTCGCCATGGTCTGAAGTGAAGATCACGATGGTGTTATCGTCAAGTCCGCACTCGGTCAGTGTATCCAAGACACGTCCGATCTGTTGATCGATATAGGCACAATATCCGTAATAGCGCCGGATATAGTCTCGAAACTGGGCTTCTTCCCAATTAGGCGCCATATAACAGACCGTGTTATTTTTCTGTTCAACGGGTTTTCCCTCGAGTGTGTCGTGATGGTTAGGTTGCAGCGGACACTGCTCGAGAGAATACTTTTCATCCCAAGGCTTGGGCGGAGCAACCGGAAGGTGGGGGCCGTAAAAAGAGAGAACCATACCGAAGGGCTGATTTTTCTTGTGCTGCGTCCGGATGAATTGCACAGCTTTCTGGGCGAAAAAGGAGGCCATGTGGTGTTCTTCTGGGAGCAGGGAATACCGGTGCTTCCCCCTTTCCGAACTCGGAAGGTCATTGTGATTGCCGGGGATCGGGCGCTCCTTCAGAAGGTCCCCCAACCCGACATTTCTCAAGTACTCATGGTAATCTTTCCAGCCTCCTGCCCAGTTTTGGAATCCAAGCTGAGAACGATCTTCTCCGAAACCTCCCTCAACCTGCTCGAATTTGTATTCTCGTTCATCGGGAATGCGCTTCCAGTACCAGCTCCCGTTGAAGGGTTCTCTCCAGGGCATGTTTCTGTACATGTGACCCTTGAGATGGCTTTTGCCGAAATAGCCGGTATCTCTGCCGGTATCCTCCATGATGAATCCGAGGGATGGGATTTTGTCCTCCAGGATGACATTGTTCGTTATAACGCCGTGTTTCTGCGGATACAGCCCGGTTAGCATACTGGCACGAGAGGGGCTGCAGGGGAAGGCACTGATGTAGAAGTTGCTGAAGCGCAAACCCGTTTGAGCCAGGCGGTCCAAGTTAGGCGTGGGATTCAAGGAGTTACCGTAACATCCCAACGTGCTTGTGGGTTGCTGGTCAGTCATGATAAAAACCACATTTATCGGCTGCTTTTTGCCCTTGAACACATTGCATCCAAGAGCAGAAGTAGCCAAGGCACCACCCACCGCGGTTTTTAAAAATGATCGCCTGGATATTTTTTTCACGATTCACTCCTCTGATTTTGCCACCAATTATAACTCCAGGTCATAAAATATTCAAAAAGCGTCAATTTAAACACGAAAAATCGCAGCAAAGCCTTGACAAACATGGATGATAAAAATAAATTAACAATATAGAACCAATGGTATCGATTGATTACATAGAATTAGTAAGAATAAAAAGGAGGGTTCAATGATTAACATTATCAGATTACAATCCCAGGAGACAAAGGAAAAAATTTGCGATGTCATCATGTCTCAAATAAATGAGCTGCAAGATAGCATCAAAGGGAAGGGACAGTTGCTCTATCTTTCCAAGAGAATCAAGCATAAAGATGTCAGCCTTTTTATTCATACCAATGATCCAGGTGTCCTCGGAGATTTTATCGCCGAGCGTTTGAATTTCATCGAAAACATAACGGATATTTGGGTGATAAATATGATCAAGCCGGTGTTTTTTCCGCTCCCAAAAGATACGAAAGGTATGAAAAGATTCACGATCACTTTGAAGGTGTTTCCGAAAAAACTTAAAGATGTTTATCAACATATTGCAAACGCTTCTCTTCCTGAAGGCTTTAAAATGGCCTACATCGCATACACATTTCACCTTTTCGGGGACAGCATTCAATTTTCTATTCTGGCTGATTCTGAGGAGGCATTAAATAAGTATATGGCAGAAGTGGTAAATAAATTACCCGGGGTCCTGAAGACGACGATTAACGAAATCGAAAGGACCAGGCCACTTGTTTCGTACGATGAATGGAAACAATATTCGTCCAGCCATGGCATTGTTCCTTCCTGGGATGAGGAGTTGATGATAAATCAATTCCAGGAATAGAGATACAGTTCCTCTCCGATACGAATTCCATAAACTGTTCGTTTTAAAAAATTCCTTTTCTTTTCGTATCGATATGAATTCCAGAAAAAAGAGAGATTTGGCTTATCCTGATGAATATAGCTGAAGAATATCAAATAGCTATCAAAGATAGATTCGCTGTCGTTGGAGGGGGTCCCGCAGGATCTTTTTTCGCCATTTGTCTTCTCAGAGAAGCCCGGCGCCTGAATCGGGAGATCGATGTTGTTATTGTTGAAAAAAAAACCGCATTGAAGGTCGAGGATAATTATTGGTGGAGCAAAGGGTGCAATTTCGGAGCCGGAGGCATCTCTCCCAGGTTGAGTGCCATAATGGAGGAAACCGGAATCCATGTCCCCTCAGAGATTAACAGGGGAGACATAAACAGGATATGGATCCACGGGATGTGGAAAAATATCCCTCTTAAAGTTCCGAATCAGATGAAAATGTTTTCGGTCTTCCGGGGATCATTACCGTCCAAATCCAAAGACAAGCAGAGAGGACTGGATGCATTCCTCCTCGGGAAAGCGATCGAGGAGGGGGCGAGAATTCTCCAGGGAGAAGTCCTGGAGATCGCTTACATGAACCCAAACATTCCTGTGTTAAAAATCAAATTACTATCAGGAGATGAGGTGTCTATGCAAGCCTCTTTCGTCGCTGTTGCCACTGGTGTTAATGCACGTACCGGCAGGGATTACAGAGAGAATCCGCTCATCAGCTCTATCCAGAGGATAAATCCGGATTTTGTTCCCGCCAAAGGGAGAAGGACCCTGGTTTTTGAGCTGAAAGTCTCCCCAGAAGTTCTTGAAAAAAACTTGAAAAACGAGGTTTATTTTATCGAATACGGAGCAAAGGAATTGCCCCTGGAGCATATCGCTCTTGTCCCCAAGGGAGACTACCTGACAGTCACCGTGATCGGAAAATACATCGACAGAGCTGTTCTTCCGAAGGATACCCGGATAATAATAAACAAAATCGTCAAATTGCCCCAATTGAATAGAATCCTTCCGAATATTGTGACTTACTCTGTGGCCTGTGCTTGTTCGCCAAGAATGACAGTCGGTGTTGCCAAGAATCCAGTTGCCGAAAGGCTGGCGATCATCGGCGATGCCGTTGGGTCTCGATTGTACAAGGATGGATTGTATTCTGCCTTTTTATCCGCCTCACAGCTTGTCCGCATTATTATGCATAAGGGCTCAGACAAAAAAACTTTGATCGAAGAATACGGAAAAACCGTTAAATGGTTGTCCATGGATAACCGATACGGCAAGCTGGTATTTCGCCTGATCCGGCTGGCCTTCAGCACCCCATTCCTGAGCAGAATCCTTTATCAGACATTTGCTACAGAGCTAAAGATCAAAGATAAGAACAAACGTCCTTTGGGACAGGGTTTGTGGAAAATAGCCAGCGGTTATGCGGACTACAGGGAAATATTGGGCGATATGTTCAGTATCCGGGCTCTCCAATCAGTCCTGATCGGTGGATTATTCGTGACGCTGAGAAACATCTTCACCGAATTCCTGTTTGGGTTGAAATGGGGAGAGTATGGGAGGTATCCTACGGTCGTTTTAAAGGAAAAAAGAGACTACATCAAGAATTCTCTTTCTTCCGCCCTGGGAATGATCTTGGATGGAAGCCCTGATTTCGAACGCATGTATGCCATCAAGGTTAAAGCGTCAAGGAGAAAAATATTCAGGGAGTTCGGGAAATTTGGGGATGACAGGAGAAGCTACATGAGGCTCCGTTTTGTGGAGATCATGCAAAAAGCGGGATTGTCCAATCAGTCGGGTTCGATAATAAGATACAAAATAAAATTCTTGCCCATTTGGATGGACATGAAGCTCAAACGAGTTATACCGGAAGAAGTTCTGTATTACGAAGTAAGCGAGAAATTTGCAGATAGAGGAAAGCTTATCTTCGAGATCAAACCGACCGAAGATGGGAATAACCGGCTTGTGATATACACGGCATTCGATTTTAAGAAAGGCAATCGGACTTTTACGAAGCTATTCTGGTGGTTTGTTCGTCTCTTCTTTCCTGCGTTTGTCCATGATGTTGTGTGGAACCATGCACTCTGTTCGATCAAAGAAGATGCCGAGCTGAGTGAGAAAAAATACAGCTAAGCTTGCCAATAATATTTGTCTTTTATATAATTCTGGAGTTAACTCTCCAAGGAGGAAAGAGAAAATGAAAAAAGGACGAATTTCTCTTGTTTTCTTTTCCCTGTTTCTACTTGTGCTGATCGGCTCCCTTTTATTCGGAGAGCAGCAGCGCAGAAGAGTTCCTTGGGAAGAACGCTCTCCTTCGGTCGGCAAGAAAGTTCCCGACATCATGATCTACGACAAAAACCTGAACAAAATCCCCCTGAGCAACCTGTACAAAGACTCCCTTCTTGTCATCCAGTGGGGAGGTTGCACGTGACCGCCTTGGCGACGCATAGCCTCCCGTGAGGAGGCTCTAAGCAAAGCCTTCGGTCGCCGCGGCGTTTCGTTCTACAACGTTTTAAGTCGCGAACCTCACCCTGGATTCTACGGTTTCACTCAACCCGACAGTATTGAAATGCGCCAGGAATACACCCGTCTGGCCAGCGCAGAATTGCAGCTCGACATCCCCTGGATCATCGACAATATGGACAACACCCTGCAGAAAACCTACGGCGGTATGCCAAACATGGAGTTTGTTATCGACAAGGATGGAATCCTTCTTGCCTCTTGGGATTGGGCAAAACCCGAGGAACTGAAAAAAGTGCTCGAGGAAAGGCTGGGACCATCCGGCATTTCCGATGAGAAATGGACAGAGCTCGCCAATCAGCCGAGGATGGCCGTTTCTTTTGCAAACAATGATGAGGTTCCTGCAACCGAAGTTCCCCGGCAGGCCTTGTCTCCACTGAAAATCAAAGATGTTTCGGGTGAAGATGCTCCCGTTCTTCTTGAGATTGGAACACTTCCGCCCAAAGTGACACCCACCGGATTGAGCCGTATGTATCTAACGGTCACTCCCGATGAAAAAAGTAAGGCCTTTTTTGACAATTCTGTGGCGACCGAGATCTTGCTGGAAGGCGCCAAAGGCATCGAACTGCAAAAAGACAAAATAGTGGCTGGCAAAAGAAGGAGTGGACAGGACATCTATCCCCATACAGTCGGCGTGATGTGGGAACACAAAGAAGATGCCGAGAATTTGGAATTTACAGCCACAGTCAAGGCCAAGATGGGACAGGGCGAAGGAGACACATCGAAAGAGTGGACAAAAACATTCCGCGTTTACGGTTCGATTCCGACTCTCGAAAAGAGTATGGACGAAATTTTGCCCGATAAACTTCCTGCCGAAGATAAACTCAGTGCCCTGGTATGCACGCAGACCTCCGAAGAATCCCTTCCCTACACTGTGGAGGCTTCCATCTACAACGAGCTGGCTCATCCCGGACAGGGCATGGTCTATCTCACCCTGAAAGTGGACGACAAATCAGGTTACGTATGGAACAATCTGGCTTCTCCGCCCCAGATAAACCTGAAGCCCGTATCTGGAGTTGAGCTGGAAAAGAACTCAATCCGGGCCGGACATAGGGAAAGGGAAGAAGACACCGATCCTCGCATCCTGGCCTTCTGGTGGAAGAAGGAATCCGGAGCCAAGGAATTTGTGGTCGAGGTTACCCCGGATGTCTGGATCTGCAATCATGATGAGGGTTGGTGCCGCCGGTTTGGAGGAACGTTCCGCATCTCAGCAAAGCTGCCTGATTAAAGCCTGCTGAATTAAAGTCCTAATTTCCTGCGCACCAGAAGTCCATCTTTTCCTAAACGTTTGGAAGCATCCTTTTTTCGTGATAAATAGGGCTTTAAGGGATGGTTGAAGCGACCTTGAAGATTTAGCCATCCTGCGTCGTCTTTCGAGGGAACCCAACGAAGTTGGGACCGAGAACTGTATGAGCACTGGAATAGCTTTTGTATGTTGCTGAGTAATGGCCGGAATCTTAGAGTGATGTAAGTGTAAAGTTGCGCAGTTCCGCAGGGCCGAGAAAGACGATGAGAGAATGGCGTTAAAAATCTGCACGGGAGCGA
>DAOVBT010000372.1 GCA_030670375.1 Candidatus Aminicenantota bacterium
CGGTTTGTATTCCTCAGTCGGAACGACATCGGTTGCCTGATATAAATCTTCGGGGACTTCAGCCGAGGGTGTTGCCAGGATACAACCTCCCACATGGGTTTTTACCGTTTCGGTTGTTTCTGTCGCTGTTTCTGCCGGTTCAGCCTTGTCTTGTTCATCTTTACTGGGGCTACAAGAGCCCAGCACAAGGGTTAAACAAAGGATTGTACAAATGAAATATCGAATTTTCATAACCTAACCTCCACTACTTCACAGTGACTTTTTTATCATTAAACTTAAGGATTTCAATATCTGTCAGTTCATCAATTCCATCGCGATCCGGAACCTTGTCGGTGACGATCGTTTTGTTATCCACATTTGTTATATCATATTCTGCCTGATCGCCGGAAAATTCTGCTGTGTCTTCTCCTTGACCGCCTGCGATGACATCATCTCCTTTCCCTCCAGTGAGGATGTTATCCCCGTCATTTCCGGTCAATCGGTTGTCCTGATCATTCCCGAGAATGTTCGTGTTTTTGTTTCCCGTTAAAATGATGTTGACAAGGTATTGGGATTTAAAGGTGGATTCTGTGTTTTCATCGCGTACAGTGGAAAATGTCCCTTCGAAGGAAGGGTCGATATAGGCGTTATACGTCAAATATTTTGGCCAGAATTTTTCGACAAGATCATAAAGAGCCGGATCTCCATCCTTCATCTCCTCCTTGGTGTGGAAAGGATATTCGTCTCCGAAAGAGGTCCCATCACCCTGTGGATTATGATCCCATAAGCCGAAATAGATATCGAAACCGGTGATGATGTATTCATGGGGAGCAAGGCGGCCATAATGATATATATCAGCCTTGACCGCTGCCTTTTCAGCCTCAACTATCTCTTGATGGTACTCAGGCAATATATCCTCCAGTCCTTTGTCATGAACGAGGTGCATTATCTCCTCGTAGGAGGCATCCCGGGTATATCTCTCACCTGGCTTTCCTTTATTATGGACATATTCATAACTTCCTTCCACAGGCGATTCAGTGGCATACAGGTCCTGAAGCCTGAGCTTTGAATCCCGCAGTATAGGACGCATGGCAAAAGATTTTATCTCTGTGTCCGTATATATAAGAGTGGCTCTTACATCGGCCATTCTGTTGGCCATCGCGGTTTTTTCATGACCGTATTGTGTACCTGGAGCATCGGTAAGATGGTATTTCAGAATCTCTCTTGCCCTTACGACCTGAAGGTCGCTCACACCAGATTGGGCAAAGATGTGGATAGGCTTGCCGTTCGGAGCCATATGGTTCGTATATTTTGCAAACAAACCATTCAAGGTTTTGCCAAGCTCTTCGGGCAGAGGTACAACTCCCAAGGGAGATGTGGATGTATCGATATTATCCAATACTTCATAGTTGATATCGATTTCATCAGGCACATCATATTTGACATCAGCCAACGCCTTTTCCATCCTGGCTCTTCTGTCATCTTGACCAGCCTGTTCTGGCTGGTTGTTTGTTTCGCCGGCCTTTTCCTTTTGAGTTCCGCAAGACAAAAAAGAAAACACCAAAAGAATCATTAAAACCATCCATAATTTTTTCATTTGCGATTCCTCCTCTTAACGGTATTTTGATGATATCAACTTTTTTTTCCTCAGTAAAGGAATTTATCAATCAGAGACGATAATTTTTGCAAAATTGATCCTTTTTCGTAAAAAATAGACTACAAATTAAAATAATTAAGAGGTCATCACGCCAGGCAAAATCACTATGAACGACGTGTCTTGGTGACTAGGTGAATGGATTATATCCTTATTGTAGAGAATGTTTTCTTCTCTCTCATTTATTCCTCCCCATCTATTCACAAAAAACCATTTTTGAGTCTTCTTTATTTTTATTTAAAGTAGAGATCCCAGAAACTGGTTTGCCCCAAGTCCTTTTCCAGATTGACTGGTTTCCCATCCTTGAACACCCTCTTTAATTTTCTGAGATTAGATATGTTTTCCAAAGGATTTTTTTCAACCACGATCAAATCCGCGAATTTACCCTGTTCGACGGTCCCCAGTTTGTCCAAAACGCCGCACATTTCCGCACAATTTTTTGTGGCGGCGATGATGGCCTGCATTTCGGTCAATCCAGACAGATAAAGTTGCTCGATTTCCAAAATTCCCAGTTCTCCAAGCGGATTCGAGTCGCTTCCGTTCAAGATCTTAACTCCGGCCTTGGCCGCTTTAACGATGATCTCCCGGTGTCTTGCGGCCACTCTCGGGGATCTCTCATCAGCATAGGCGACAAGAACTCTTCCGTTGACAACACCTTTATCGTTAGAAAATCCCAAATTTGCCAACCGGTCTTCGCGCTCCCGAATGAATTCTTCGCTGAGATTGCACACAACAGTGGGACATAAGAATGTGCCCTTTTCAGCCATGAGTTGTATGGTTTCATTGGTTATCATTGTTCCATGTTCGATACAGTCCACCCCTGCCACAACGGCCCTGTGCGCACTCTCGCCTCCTGAATGAGCCGTTACCTTCAGGCCATGGCTGTGGGCAAGCCCGATAATAGTGGCCATCTCATCATCCTGGAGGGGAGGGGCAAAAATTTTCACAAAATCTATGCCTCTGGCTATGTTTTTCCGCACAGCCTTCCGTATTTCGTCAGGTCCATCGGCATAAATCTCCACCGGCCAGCCAGGCTCGGAGGGATCTCCTTCTGACGGAGTGACAATTTTTCCCGCAGCAAAAATTTTCGGCCCTACAAAAACGCCCGCATCGAATGCCTCTCTCCAGGCGATATCGATGTAGTCCCGTTCGCCGACGATTCTAAGACCTGTAAAACCCCTTTTGAGTGCGTCCATCGCGTTTCTGCCAGCCCGAATAAACGCAGGGAGAATCGGTTCATGCCCGAGCATATCTTTTACATCAGGCAAAAGATCGGAGAGATGCACATGCATGTTCCACAAGCCCGGCAGGATATATCCTCCATCGAGGTCGAAAACCCGGACATTCTTTGTGCCAGGTGGTTGATGGTAGATACCTTGTCTTATTTCCTTGATTATGTTGCCTTCGATGACCACGGTCACATCTTTTCTCAGGGCTTCGCCTGTGCCGTCGATCAAGTGTCCATTGGTGAGAACATGGGTTTGGGGATTTTTTTCTTGCCCATAAGATAGATTGCCGATAGAAAAAAACATT
>DAOVBT010000017.1 GCA_030670375.1 Candidatus Aminicenantota bacterium
TATCGATTTTTTCCTTTACGTCCGCTTTGAGAGCTTCGATCTGCCGGTTGACTTTTTTTTCAATGTCCTTGACTTCATGTTCTCTCTTGGCGGCGGATTTGAGCTTGAGCTTGGCAATATTCTGTGGCCCCAATTTTTCCAATACGGCTTCGGTTAATTTCGATCCTTTTTTCAGGGAGATGTTGACTATTTTTTGATCCTTAGTCACACTCTCATTTTTCATGATATTTTTGATTCTTCTCCACTTCTCTGTTTCAAGGATGCTGGTCTCATCTTCCAGGTTCCTCTTCATCCTCGTGATCTCATCGCCTTCGATGGCTTTTGCTCTGGGTCCTTTTTCGATTCCGCGGCGTGAAAAGATCCGCACATCGATCACGGTCCCCTCGATACCTGGAGAACAATACAAAGATGCATCTTTCACGTCTAGGGCTTTTTCCCCGAATATGGCTTTGAGCAATTTTTCCTCAGGGGAAAGTTGGGTTTCTCCCTTAGGAGCCACCTTGCCTGCCAAGATATCTCCGGATTTGACTTGGGCACCAATCCTGACAATTCCGTTTTCGTCCAAATTCCGGAGGAGGTTTTCAGGAACGTTAGGGATATCTCTAGTGATTTCTTCAGGCCCCAGTTTGGTATCCCGGGCTTCGAGAGATTCTTCGACGATATGAATGGAGGTAAAAATGTCTTCCTTGATCAATTTCTCACTGACGATGATGGCATCCTCAAAGTTATATCCTCTCCACGGCATAAAAGCACACAGAACGTTTCGGCCTAGGGCTAACTCACCCAGGTCTGTACAAGAACTGTCGGCTAAAACCTGTCCCTCTTCCACACGGTCTCCTTTTCTGATGATCGGGCGGTGAGTCAGGCATGTGTTCTGGTTGGTTCTCAAAAACTTTGTCAAGATGTAAAGATCCGTACCCACTTCGTGTTTTTTGGCTTCGTCCTTTTCATCGACCCTTATCAAAATTCTGTCGGCGTCCACGAATTCTACGACTCCTGACCGCTTGCAAACGATGACATCTCCCGAACCTTTGGCTACAAGATGTTCAAGGCCGGTGCCTACCAACGGGGCTTCCGGTTTGAGGAGAGGGACGGCCTGTCTCTGCATGTTCGAACCCATAAGCGCCCTGTTGGTATCATCATGCTCCAAGAAAGGAATGAGTGATGTAGACAGGGATACGAGCTGTTTGGGGGAAACATCCAGGTAGTCGATCTGCTCCCTGGGGAACGTCTTAAAGTTACCGGCTTGTCTGGCGCTCACTATCTCATCGATAAAGTTTCCATGTTCATCCACTGGAGCATTCGCTTGCGCAATATTATAACGCTCTTCTTCCCAAGCGGTGAGGTAAAAACAATAGGGCTCGGAAACAGGGAGCTGTTTTTTGTCGCCCTTTTTTGCTTTTGCTGTCTCTTTTTTCAGTTCTCTTTTTTCAACAACTTCTCCCACTTTGAAAGAGCTGTTGCCGGGATGGAGTATTTTAACGTAATCTATAACCTTGCCGTTTTTAACCTTGCGGTAAGGAGTCTCGATAAATCCGAATTCATTCACGCGGGCATAGCAGCTGAGAGAAGAAATCAGTCCGATGTTGGGTCCTTCTGGCGTTTCGATCGGGCAGATTCTTCCGTAGTGTGAGCCTTGGATATCCCGAACTTCAAAACCGGCTCTCTCGCGGCTCAACCCCCCAGGACCCAATGCACTCAGTCTTCTCTTATGAGTGACTTCCGCCAAGCTGTTTATCTGGTCCATGAATTGGGATAGCTGAGAGCTCCCGAAGAACTCCTTTAAAGCGGCTATCACCGGTTTGGAGTTGATCAGATCTTGGGGCATCGCCGAGGCGAGATCCTGTGCGATCGTCATTTTTTCCTTGATCGTGCGTTCCATCCTGGTAAGACCGATCCGAAATGCATTCTCGACCAATTCCCCGACAGATCGAACCCGTCTGTTTCCGAGGTGGTCGATATCATCCACTTCCCCCTCTCCCCCTCTTAGGCGAATCAGGTACTGGATGACTTCGACAAAATCCAAAGGAGTCAGAGTTTTTTCCTCTAAAGACGTATCCATGCCTAGCTTGATGTTCATCTTCAGACGGCCGATTCTTGAAAAGTTATACTTCTGCGGGTTGAAAAACAGGTTGCGGAAAAGGCCGTGGGCACTCTCGAGCGTATGAGGCTCACCTGGCCTCAGTTTTTTATAGATTTCACCCAGTGCTTTGTTGGTATCTGTGCTGTTGTCCTTTTTCAACGTATTAAGGATAAGGTCGGCAGCTTCATTCTCACTGGGGTGAAAAATTTCGAGAGGATTTTTTGTTTGGTTCAACTTCTCTAACTTCTCTTCCTCTAATTGTTCGAATTTCTCGAGAACATCGGGAACAGGTGAAACGGAGACGGATCCTTGGAATTCCTTTTTGGGAAGAATGACTTTGTCTATTTTGTGTTTCTCCAGGACTGCCAGATCTTCTTTCTTGATTTTTTTGCCAGATCGGAAGATCACCTTTTTTGAAGAAGGATCGATGATGTCTTTACCAACAACCTTCCCGATCAAATTTTCCGAAACTTCCCAATAGATATTCCCATCTTCCGGAATGATCCTGAAAACCTTGAAAAAAAGGCGCAGGATCTCCGCATCGGAACCAAAACCCAATGCTCTCAGAAATACAGTGGCCAAAAACTTTTTCTTCCGATCAAGTCGGGCATACATGATGTTTTTGGAGTCGTATTCGAACTCAACCCAAGCTCCTCTATAAGGAATGATCTTTCCGATGAAAAAACCCTTTGTTTCTCCCGGTCGGTAAAAAACGCCCGGAGATCTCTGGAGCTGGCTGACAACCACTCTTTCAATCCCATTGAAAATGAATGTTCCTTTATCGGTCATTAGAGGGATATCGCCAAAATACACCTCTTGCTCCTTGATGTGTTTCAGTCTTTTCACTTTGGTAGTGGCGTCTTTTTCCCATGAGATCAGTCTCACCTTGATCCTGAGAGGTACGGAGAACGTGTATCCTTTCTGGAGGCACTCACTCGGTGCGTATTTTAACTTGAGATTCACGTTATCCCCACAGTGATCACATAACGGCACGAGTATCTTTTTCATGGATCCACAGTAGGGGCAGATCTCCTTCTCGGTCAACTCGACATCAGGGGGTAGAAGCGTGTCACACCCCTCGCATTTCCGCCTGGCATTCTCGACTCCCTTCAATCGCCCGCATTTGCACTCCCAGTTACCGATAGAATAGTGGATGAAATCCAGCTGAGTTGTTTCTTTGAAATCGGACACAGGGAAAATATCTTTGAATGCCGCTTGCAGCCCAACATCTTTTCTTTCTTCAGGCAACAAATCCATCTGCAGAAAATCTGCATAGGACTGCTTCTGGATAGCCAGAAGGTCAGGCATTGGAAAGGTGCTTTTTATCTTAGAAAAATCGAGTCTTTCACGATAAATATGATCGGTTTCTTCTTGCATATTTAGCTCCCTAAGAAAAATTATTGAAGTTCGATTTCCGCTCCCACTTCTTCGAATTTTTTCTTGATTTCCTCGGCTTCTTCCTTAGGAACATTTTCTTTTACTGCTTTGGGTGCGCTATCCACCAGATCTTTGGCCTCTTTCAATCCGAGACTCGTTATTTCTCTGACGGTTTTGATAACGTTGATCTTCTTGTCACCCACGCTCTTCAAAACGACGCTGAACTCGGCCTTTTCTTCCTCTGCCTGAGCCTCTCCCTGCGCGGCAGCTGCACCGGGAACAGCCATGGGCATGGCTGCAGCGGCTGCACTCACTCCGTATCTTTCCTCAAATTCCTTGATGTAATCGGCAAGGTCCAGAACGGTGAGGGTATCCAAATGATCAAAAAACTGCTCCTTCGTGAGTTTCGTTTTTTCCTTTTTTTCCTTCATGGTCTCACTGGCTTCTTTTGTTTGTGCTTTGGGCATTTTTTACCTCCAACCCTATTTTTTTGATTTAAGTTGACTCAACAACCGGCCTAAGCTTTCCATAGGTGCTTGCCAAGTCCGCAATAATTTCATTAAAGGATTTGCCATCATATAGGCTAATTTGGCAATGAGATCTTCCCGTGAGGTCAGACCGGCCACATCCTCAAATTGGGCTTCTGGAAGGAATTGGCCTTCCAGCAAACCCGCCTTAAATTTCAAAACTTTATGTTGTTTCGAAAAATCCCTGAGCATCCGAGCCAACTGCAAAGGATTTTCGGATGCAAAAGCTATCGCTGTGGGCCCCCTGAAATGTTCTTTTAAATCTTCGGGCAGATCCTCTGTCAGTGCTCTCAGGGCTAATCGATTTTTAACTACCTTCATCGGGAAGGAATTTTCATGCAACTGTCTCCTCAACTCCATGGTTTGGGCAACAGGCATGTTGATGAAGTCAAGGAGATAAAAAGAGTCATGTTTGGCAAAATTCTCGTTGATCTCTTTGACCAAGTTTTCTTTTTTTTCTCTGCTTACATTCATCCTTCAATCTCCTATCGTTCAAGAACGGTCTCTGATATTCTTACAGAGGGTCCCATGGTCGATGATACATGGATGTTTCTGACATACTTGCCTTTGGCAGCCGGGGGCTTGGCTTGCAGCACTGCCTGAATAAACGCATTGACGTTTTCGACGAGTTTTTCTTCCGAAAAAGAAACTTTGCCGACGGGAGAATGAATGACAGCTGTTTTGTCGACACGAAACTCCACGCGTCCTGATTTAATTTCGCTAACGGCTCTTTTGATATCAAAAGTGACAGTCCCCGTCTTAGGATTGGGCATCAATCCTTTCGGGCCGAGAATTCGACCAAGCTTCCCTACGCTCTTCATCATATCAGGAGTGGCGATAACAGAATCAAAATCTGCCCACCCTTTGGCAATTTTTTCCACAAACTCTTCCGATCCCACATGGTCAGCTCCCGCTTCCTCGGCTTCCTTAATTTTTTCTCCCGATGCGATGACACATATCGTCTTTGTTTTTCCAGTCCCATGAGGCAGCACAATTGTGCCCCTTACCATTTGATCGGAATGCTTGGGGTCCACACCTAATCGCAGAGAAATATCCACCGACTCATCGAATTTCACGAAACTCAGTTTTTTGACAAGGCCGATAGCCTCCTCCAATGAGTATTCTGGTTTTTCTACCAATTCCCTTGATTTTGTGTAATTTTTCCCTCTTTTAGCCACTGGCAATCTCCAATCCCATGTTTTTTGCTGTGCCGATGATGATTTTTTTCGCTGCATCTATATCGTAGGCATTAAGATCTTGCATTTTTTGTTTTGCGATTTCTTCGATCTGTTTATCTGTGATTTTGCCCACTTTCTCTTTATTCGGCTCACCGGATCCTTTGGCTATCCCTGCTGCCTTCTTGAGCAGATAAGAGGCCGGAGGGGTTTTCATGATGAAACTAAAAGTCCGGTCTTTGAAGACAGAGATGACGACAGGAATGATGGTTCCGGCTTCCATTTTGTTTGTCTTGTCGTTGAATTGGCGCACAAAATCCATGATGTTGACATTGTGTTGCCCCAAAGCAGGACCCACGGGGGGAGCAGGGCTAGCCTGTCCTGCCTCTATTTGAAGCTTAATTTTTGCCGTTACTTCTTTCGCCATTTTTTTCTCCTATATTTTCTCGACCTGCAAAAATTCCAATTCGACAGGGGTTGAACGGCCGAATATCGTCACGAGGACCTTTAACGTATTCCTTTCTTGGTTGACTTCCTCGACGATTCCGTTGAAGTTGAAAAAAGGGCCATCAATGATTCGCACCGCTTCTCCTTTTTCAAAAGAATGCTTCGGCTTAGGCTTCTCTGAGGTGGTCTCCATGTGTTCGACAATTTGGTTAACCTCATCTTTGTTTAGAGGCGTAGGCCGGTTCCCCGAACCCACAAAACCCGTTACTTTGGGCGTTTCCCGAATGATATGCCAGTTTTCATCACTCATTTCCATTTCTACCAAAATGTAACCGGGATAAGACCTTTTGGTGGAGACCACTTTTTTTCCACCTTTAATTTCGACAATCCCTTCGGTAGGGATGATGATCTTTCCGATTTGGTCTTGGATGCTTAATTCTAGCGCTCTTTGCTGGATAGACTCAGCGACAAATTTCTCGAAACCGGAATACGTATGGACAACAAACCAATCTTTAGCCATTTTTTCTCTCAACTTATCCAAAAAAATCTTTAACCTTCGTGATTAACCAAGAAAAAGCAACATCCATGAAGAACAAATAGAAGCCAAAAAATATAGTTGCCAAAATAACAACGATGGTTGTGCTGTAAACCTCGTTCTTTGAGGGCCATGTCACCTTTTTCAGTTCTGCCCGGACTTCTCTCAAGAAAGAGATGAATCGCCTATACCTTTTTACTTTTCGACTCATTTTAGTTCCTTTTTTATACAGAAGTTATGACAGGGATACCTTCCGTGGCTCTCTGTCAAAGTATTTATGAGCATCTGGCAGGTGAGGCAGGACTCGAACCCGCAACCTCCGGTTTTGGAGACCGATGCTCTACCAATTGAGCTACTCACCTACTTATCTCTTTTCTCCTCCTTTAATCTCCTCGTTTCTCTCTTATTTTAGTGTTTAATTTTAAACTTTTACTTGGTTTCCTTATGCAAGGTGTGCTTCCGGCAGAACCTGCAATACTTTTTCTGCTGGATCTTTTCCTGCTGTTGTTTTTTATTACGGGTTGTAGTGTAGTTCCGCCGCTTGCATTCTGTGCAATAGAGTGTAACGATATCTCTCATCTTCTTCTCGCTTAGTTAAAGTGTTCGATTTATGGTCAGGCTACTCAATGATATCGGTGACAGAGCCGGCACCGACTGTGCGGCCGCCCTCTCGGATCGCGAACCGCATTCCCTTCTCCATCGCCACGTTCGTGATCAAATTGAGTTCCAAATTCACATTGTCTCCAGGCATCACCATCTCTACTCCCTGAGGTAACTTCACCGTCCCTGTCACATCCGTCGTGCTGAAATAAAACTGCGGTCTGTACCCCGCGAAAAACGGCGTGTGCCTCCCGCCTTCCTCCTTCTTCAACGCGTATATCGATGCCTTGCACTTCGTATGCGACTTGATCGTCCCAGGATGCGCCAACACCATCCCTCTCTCTACCTCATCCTTATCCGTCCCTCTCAACAACACTCCCACATTGTCTCCGGCCATCCCCTCATCCAATATCTTGCGAAACATCTCAACTCCCGTCACTACCCGCTTCCGCGTGTCTCCAAATCCCACTATTTCTATCTCCTCGCCAACTTTCACTTTCCCTCGCTCAACTCGTCCCGTCACCACTGTCCCTCGACCGCTTATCGTGAATATGTCCTCTATCGGCATCAAAAAAGGCTTATCGATCAACCTCACAGGCTGCGGGATGTAACTGTCCACCGCTTCCATCAACTCTATTATCGACTTGTTCACTTCCGCCTCAGGATCACCATCCGACTCCACCGACTTCAACGCACTCCCCCTCACTACAGGTATGTCATCCCCAGGAAACTCATACTTCGTCAACAGCTCACGAACCTCCAGCTCCACCAAATCCAATATCTCAGGATCATCCACCAAATCCACCTTGTTCATAAACACCACGATCGCCGGCACATTCACCTGACGCGCCAACAATATGTGCTCCCGCGTCTGCGGCATCGGCCCATCATCAGCCGCCACCACCAATACCGCCCCGTCCATCTGCGCCGCCCCTGTTATCATGTTCTTTATGTAGTCAGCATGCCCAGGACAGTCGATGTGCGCATAATGCCGATTGTCCGTCTCGTATTCAATATGCGCTATCTGGATCGTCAACCCTCGCTCCTTCTCCTCCGGCGCATTGTCTATCCTGTCAAACTCTATATACTCCACCGACCCCATCTTCTTGTTCAATACCTTCGTTATCGCACTCGTCAATGTCGTCTTCCCATGGTCCACATGCCCCACTGTCCCTATGTTCAAATGCGGCTTCGTCCTCTCAAACTTTGCCTTCGCCATTTTCCTTACCTCCTATTTGCTTTGGTTTTATGCAATTGCGATATCTTCATGCATATTCAAATTCCTATTGATACCAACCTACCTAGTGGCAGGAATTCTTCCCTCGATACGTGCAACAATCTCCTCCATCACAGCTGGGGGTGTGGGTTCATATTGGTAATATTCCATCGAAAACACTCCTCTTCCCTGGGTTAAGGTCCGCAGGGTCGTGGCATACCCGAACATCTTGGCGAGAGGAACGGTTGCCTTGAGGACGCGTGAACCGCCTCTCATGTCCATCTCTTCTATCTTACCTCTTCTTGCCCGGATGTCGCTCACGATATCTCCAAGGTACTCATCCGGGGAAAGGACGACCAAACTCATGATCGGCTCGAGAAGGGTCGGGCTGGCCTTCGATGCCGCATCCTTGAATGCCAAGGAACCCGCGATCTTAAAGGCAATAGGAGTGGAATCCACCTCATGAAAGGATCCATCCAGAAGAGTGGCCTTCACACCGGTAAGAGGAAAGCCTGCCACAATTCCCACTTCCATCGCTTCGCGTATGCCATCTTCAACAGAGGGAACAAATTCATCCGGGATGGCTCCTCCCTTGATTTGATCAGAAAATTCAAAACCTTCGCCTTCCTCGAGCGGGTCGATATGAATCTTGCAGTGACCGTATTGACCTCTTCCCCCGGTTTGCCGGGAGTGTTTTCCTTCCCCTTCAGCCGATTCTGTGATCGTTTCTTTGTAAGCCACTTGAGGTTTTCCCAATTTCGCCCTAACGCCGAATTCTCTTTCCATGCGATCCATCAGGATATCCAGATGGAGTTCTCCCATGCCATAGACAAGAGTTTGCCCTGTCATCGGATTCTGTTTCACCTTGAATGTCGGATCTTCTCGGGTGAGTTTTCCCAAAACCTCTCCCATCTTCACATGTTCGGTCCGGGATCGGGGTTCGATGTAGGCGTTAACAACAGGTTCCGGAAATACAGGAGGCTCGAATACGATCGGGTGATTCCGGATGCAAAGGGTATCCCCGGTTGAAAGGTTCTTCATCGCTCCCAAGGCGGCGATGTCACCGGCATGAACTTCTTTGATTTCTTTCCTCTTGTTGGAAAACATTTCCAATAGCCGGCTGACGCGCTCTTCCTCTTCTTTGGTGGCATTGTAAACAGATGCGCCCACCTTTGTTTTTCCTGAGTAGACGCGGAAAAATGACAGGGTTCCTGCGTAGGGATCATTCATAATTTTGAATACGAGGGCTGAAAAGGGTTCTTCGTCCGATGCTTTCCGTATTTCGATATCAAAAGTGCGCGGGTGATGGCCTTGGGCTGGAGGGATATCCACAGGAGAAGGGAGATAATCCGTCACCGCATCCAACAAGGAATGCACGCCCTTATTCTTGAAGGATGCGCCGAAAAGGACCGGGAAGAATTGCAGGGTTTTCGTTCCCTTCCGGATGACTCTTTTGATATCATCCGCAGAAATCTCTGTCTCATCCAAATATTTCTCCATCAGCTCATCATCCATATCGCTCAGCGTTTCGAGCATTCTGCTTCTTTTTGTGTGGGCCTCTTCTCGGTATTCTGCAGATATCTCACACGTCTCGAACTTGGTTCCCAGCAAATCTTCACCCCAATCGATCTCTCTCATCTCAACGAGGTCGATCACTCCCCTGAAGCTGTCCTCTCTTCCGAGAGGAATCTGGATGACCAAGGGTTTGGCAGACAGTCTTTCCTCCATCTCCTGAATCGCTTTTTCGGGATCAACGCCGATTCTGTCCATCTTATTGATATAGATTATCCGAGGAACTCGGTATCTGTCGGCCTGTCGCCAAACGGTTTCTGATTGAGCCTCGACGCCTCCGACACCGCAGAGAATCACGATCGCGCCATCAAGCACTCTTAGCGAACGTTCCACTTCAACCGTGAAGTCCACATGCCCAGGAGTATCGATGATATTGATTTGGTGGTTTTTCCAGAAACAGGTGGTCGCCGCCGATGTTATGGTGATTCCCCGCTCTTGCTCCTGCGCCATCCAATCCATAACAGCCGTGCCCTCATCGACTTCCCCTATCTTGTAAGTAATGCCTGTATAAAAAAGGATGCGCTCCGTAGTGGTAGTCTTCCCCGCATCGATATGCGCCATGATACCGATGTTTCTGACTCGGTCGATAGAATAACTTCGCACCAACTTGTCGCTCCATTTTTTATTACAGATATAGCCAAAATTATAAGACTACCATCTATAGTGAGCAAAAGCTCTATTGGCTTCTGCCATTTTATGCGTATCTTCTCTCTTTTTTATCGCTCCGCCCCGGTAGTTGGTAGCATCTACAATCTCTGCTGCCAGCTTATCCGTCATGCTCTTCCCAGATCTTTCCCCGGCAAACCGGAGGATCCACCTGACACCCAAGGATGTAGACCTTTTAAGAGGAACTTCGATCGGAACCTGATATGTCGCACCTCCCACCCGACGAGATTTTGTCTCGAGAACGGGCCGGACATTTTCCACAGCCTTTTCAAACATCTTCAAAGGATCTTCTTTGCCCTTTTGTTTCACCTGCTCCATCGCGCCATATATGATCTTTTCGGCAAGGCTCCTTTTTCCCTTTTTCATCACCGTATTCACAAACCTGGATATGAGCGTGCTGTTGTAGAAATGATCTGGTCTAGGTTTCCGTTTTTTGACAGTTCCACGTCTTGGCATATCTATCTCCTCTAATCTGCTACCTTTTTCTGTTTAGGTTTTCTGCTTCCGTATTTGGACCTTCCTCTCATCCGGTCCTGAACTCCTTCGCAGTCTAACGAACCCCGAATGACGTGATACCGAACGCCGGGGAGGTCTTTAACCCTTCCTCCTCGGATAAGAACGATGGAGTGTTCCTGAAGGTTATGGCCTATGCCAGGAATATAACCTGTAACCTCTATGTTATTAGTGAGCCTGATTCGAGCCACTTTTCTCATGGCAGAATTGGGCTTCTTGGGAGTCGTTGTGAAAACACGGGTACACACTCCGCGTTTTTGCGGACATCTTTCCAGTGCGGGAGATTTGCTCTTGTCCTTCTTCGCTTGTCTCCCTTTTCTAACCAGTTGATTGACTGTCGGCAATACTTCTACTCCTTTTATATAAGGTAAATAATAAAAAAACACTCGCACCTCAGGGATAGACTCCCTCTGGACGAATGTGTGGATAATAGCAAAATCGATTTGCTATGTCAAGGATTTCGAGACATTTAGAGCAATTTTTAACTGGGCATAGAGAGGTCCGCTTCCTCCTGTAATTCTGCCTCGATTTCCTCTTTTAATTCCACATCACGGTAATACCTGTAACCAGTTCCTGCAGGGATAAGTCTTCCCATGATGATGTTCTCTTTCAGGCGGCGCAAATAATCCACTTTTCCGTATAGGCTTGCTTCGGTCAACACTCTTGTCGTCTCCTGAAAGGATGCGGCTGCAATAAAACTTTCGGTACTCAAAGCGCTCTTAGTAATCCCCAACAGGAGAGGCCTGGCTTTGGCAGGCTTTCCGCCGTTGCTAACGACTTTTTCATTTTCCTCTTGGAAAACAAATTTGTCTATCTGTTCATCCACCAATAACTCGGTATCTCCGACTTCCTCCACTTTCACCCAGCGAAGCATTTGCCGGATGATGCTCTCGATATGCTTATCGTTAATAACGACCCCTTGGAGTCTGTAAACCTCCTGAACTTCTCTGAGCAGGTACTCAGCCAGCTCCTTTTCACCGAGAACTTTCAGGATATCATGGGGATTGACCGGGCCGTCCATCAGAGGAGTGCCCGCTTTGACTCGTTCTCCTTCGCCAACGCTCAAATGGGCTCCCTTGGGGATAAAATATTCCTTTTCTCCTCCCTTTTCATTGTGGACAGTCAGCTTTCTGTGTCCACGAACGAGTCCTCCGAATTTCACGACTCCGTCAATCTCAGAAATGACGGCAGGATTCTTGGGTCTTCTGGCCTCGAACAACTCTTCTGCTCGTGGAAGACCTCCTGTGATGTCTTTGGTTCGGGCCGCTTCTCGCGGTATCTTGGCGAGGACATCTCCCGCATCCACCTTCCCCGAGTCTTTGACTTCAAGGTTGGCGCCAGCCGGGAGAAAGTATTTCCGGAGCACCACAGGTTTGCCACGGTTATCCTTTTTTTTGGGATGAACGATGACAATCTGAGGTTGAAGTTTTTCATCCTTGGGATCGATCACCACCTGAGTGATCAGACCGGTGAACTCATCCTGGACTTCCTCCATCGTCAATCCAAGAACAACGTCATGAAATATGACCTGGCCCGATTCCTCGGTCAAAATGAAGCTTGAAAAGGGATCCCATTCTGCGAATTCCTGTCTAGCCTTGACCTCGGCTCCTTCCTCCACAAGGACCTTCGCACCATAAGGAACCTGGTAATGTTCCACTTCCCGCCCTCGGTGGTCAATAACAACGATATTGGCATTCCGGTTCACGACCACTATGACCCCTTCCTTATTCTTGACGTATTTCAAATTGTTAAACCGGACAACGCCGTCATTCTTAGCTTCGAGCTTCGACCGCTCTGCCCCACGCATGGCAATACCACCGATATGAAAAGTCCTCATGGTCAGCTGTGTCCCGGGTTCACCGATGGACTGCGCTGCTATTATCCCAACAGCCTCTCCCAGTTCGACTAGTTTTCCCGCAGCCATGTCCCGGCCATAACAGAGTTGGCACACACCTTTCTTCGATTCGCAGGTCAAAAGGGATCGGATTCTCACCCTCCCGATTCCCAAATCTTCCAGTTTCTGAGCAGTTTCTTCGGTAATTTCTTCATTCACATTGACGATGACCTTATTGGTGTCCGGATGGAGCACTTTTTCCAACGATATCCGTCCCACTATTCTGTCAACGAACGGTTCGATCAATTCTCCGTTTTCAACGATGGCACTGACATTCACTCCTTTGAGTGTGCCACAATCATGTTCATCCACGATGACTTCCTGGGAAACGTCGACCAGCTTTCTGGTTAGATATCCGGAATTTGCTGTTTTTAATGCCGTATCCGCCAATCCTTTCCTTGCCCCATGAGTAGAGATGAAGTAGTACAACACGTTGAGGCCTTCGCGCAAATTGGAAATGATAGGCGTCTCCATGATCTCTCCAGACGGCTTGCTCATAAGACCCCTCATTCCGGCAAGTTGACGGATTTGCTGTTTGTTTCCTCGAGAACCGGAATCTGCCATCACAAACAGGGGATTCAATTCATCCCCCTTAAAACTGACATCACGCATGGTATCGATCATAGCGCTGGAAACCCTGTCTGTCACAACTCCCCAAATTTCCACGACCCGATTGAAACGTTCTCCGGCTGAGACCGTTCCTTCCCGGTAGAGGTCCTCGATTCTTTGGACATCTTTATGGGCTTTTTCGACCAATTTTGCCTTTTCTTTCGGAATGATAAAATCGTCAATCCCCAATGAAAAGCCAGCATAGGTTGAATAATTGAATCCAAGCTCTTTCAGCTCATCCAGCATTTCTATGGTCGGCT
>DAOVBT010000425.1 GCA_030670375.1 Candidatus Aminicenantota bacterium
TTATTCCATAAATCCTAAGGATTGCGCCATCTCACGGAGTTTTCCCTGGATAACTCGGACGTTGTCTGGCCCCACTCGCAGAAGATGTTTTTGGGCAGAACTCAGGGATTCCAAATCGGTATCAACCATCGTGTAGGTCACGACCTTTTTTTCCAGTTGGATGTTCTGTTTGACGACGGGAACCTTAAGAAGTTCCATCAAAGCTTTTTTCAACGTGTTGTCAAATTCTGTGTCTGGATATCCCAAATCTTTGTATGCCTCCTGGATGGCTGGCTTCAGTTGCTTATACAGAGTCACACATCCTTTGGGATCCAATGATGCAAAAACCTCAGCTACGAGGTCATACCGTTGATAGCTTTCTGGATCAAGGAAGTATTCTCCCACCTCCTCGATAACTTTGAAATCTCCATCGGGTTTGAAAAAATCGATCTGCGGCCCTGGGCTTTGTCCATTGGCGATGTTATCCACAGCAGCCACGAACTCCCGAATCAATTCTTCGCTCATCAACCACATGGCCAGCTTAGGATGGGATGATAACTCTCCCGCAAGCTCCCGGACCAGATCATCACTCTCATCCAAACTCACATCCAGAGGTTCGACCTTTTCTGCCTCTAGTTGGACCTTCTCCTCAACCATGGGCTGCTCTTGAACGATCTGGGTCGCTTCTTCAGGCCCTTGAGGCTTTGAATAGATAAAAAAGTAATAAATGACGGCTGCTGCCGCTATAAACAAAACAAAAATGATTCCGGCTGCGATGACCTTTTTCTGTTCTTCCATGTTATTTCTCCTTCCCATTCACGTTCGCCAAAGAAAGGGTGCTGCTTTATTATACGACTTTCTGAGGCCAAAATTCCAATAATAACATTTTCTCATGTTTTTTCTTGAAACAAGAATCGAATTTTGTCATAGTTAGCTCTCGCGAAATTCCAATGCCTAGCGGAAGCAAAAAAAACTAGATACTAATGAGGAGGAAAGTATGGGCGGCTTCTTCGGAGTCATCTCTGATATGGACTGTGTCAACGACCTTTTTTTCGGGACGGATTACCACTCACACCTCGGAACAAAAAGGGGCGGACTAGCTGTACAGAATGATGTCAGATTTATTCGATTCATCCACAACATAGAAAACGCTCAATTTCGCTCCAAATTCGAAACCGATATCAAGACGATGTCCGGAAATAAAGGCATCGGAGTCATAAGCGACTTTGACGACCAACCGCTTTTGATTCGATCACACCTCGGGAACTATGCCATCGTCACTGTCGGGGTCATCCAAAATAGTGAAAAACTCGTGAAAAAAGCTTTTCAGGAGAAAAAAATCCATTTCCGGGATATGAGTGGAGGAGAGATCAATCCGACCGAGCTCGTTGCCACGTTAATCAACCAAGAATCGACATTTGTGGAAGGGATAAAAAGCGCCCAAGAAACCATCGAAGGATCTTGTTCCCTCCTGTTGTTGACAGATGATGGTGTCTATGCGGCTAGGGATAAATTGGGACGAACCCCGATCGTCATCGGAGAAAAAGAAGGAAGTTTTGCTGCCTCCCTCGAGACCTGTGCATTCCCGAACCTCGAGTTCAACGTCAAGCAGTATCTCGGACCTGGAGAAATCGTGCTTTTAAAGCGTGATGGGATCGAACAAAAAAAGCCACCAGAGGACAAAATGCAGATCTGTGGCTTCTTGTGGGTCTACTATGGTTACCCGGCATCGAGTTATGAAGGCATCAACGTGGAGGATGTCCGTAATCGTTGCGGAGCAAAGCTTGCCCAGCGGGATTCGATCAATGTTGATTTTGTGGCTGGCATCCCCGACTCAGGAACAGCCCATGGCTTAGGATATGCCGGCGAATCCGGAGTACCATTCAAAAGACCCTTCGTGAAATACACCCCCACTTGGCCGAGAAGTTTTATGCCGCAGGACCAGGACATTCGGAACTTGGTCGCAAAAATGAAACTCATCCCGGTCCAGGAATTCATCAAAGGAAAACGATTGTTGTTTTGCGAGGATTCCATCGTTAGAGGAACACAACTCCAAGACACCATCCAAAGGCTGTACGATGCAGGCGCCTTGGAGGTGCACATGAGACCAGCATGCCCTCCTCTTGTCTATGCCTGCAAGTTCTTAAATTTTTCCAGATCGAGATCAGAATTGGACTTGGCTGCAAGGACTGCCATCAATGAGTTGGTAGGAGATAATGTGGAAGGATTGAACGAATATGCCCAAGCGGGCTCGGAAAAGTATATGGCCATGGTCGAAAGTATCAGAAAAAGACTAAACTTGACTTCCCTGCAGTATCAAAGATTGGAAGATCTTGTGGAGGCCATCGGTCTCCCCAAAAAAAAGCTGTGCACCTACTGCTGGGACGGTGCTGAATGAATACCTGAATTATTTATAAAAAATTCCGATGTTTTATCTCTTTCCCGCAAAAACTAAAATTTCATATCCATTATTATCATACATCGGAATTTTTTACCCTTCGGGCGAGCCAATCTCACCACATCGGCTTCGTTGTAGCCCAATCGCAGTATACAGATACAGCTCATGAGCCACTGCCTTGCCGCTGCAGCAATCTCAACTCGTGAATAATCCAGGTTAAAATGCTCGATAATTCAGAGGAATTGGGTGCAGGGGACATAGGCTTC
>DAOVBT010000333.1 GCA_030670375.1 Candidatus Aminicenantota bacterium
ACCGATGCTGTTCGATACGTTGTATTCCACATAAACTTCGGCGAATTCTCCGCCGTTTTGCAGAGCTACTGAGAGGAGTTTGCTCAGTGTTTCTTTGTCCAGATCTATCGGTGGGTTCGAAGCTAAATTAGAGGGAGGAAGAGAGTAAGAGAATAGCTTCCAGAGTGGGGCTGTCGCAAAAACAGCGCCACCTGCCATGCTTTTTTTTATAAATTCCCTGCGTTTAATAGGTCTAAAATAAGCTTTCATATGCCACCTCCTCAGTCATTATAAAAAATAAAAACTCCTTTGTCACTTTTGGTCATCATCAGCAGTTATTACCTTTCGGGCCTCGATCCAACCTAACCCGCCGATCCTCGTTTTACTCCTCGTGAATAATCCAGGTTACATGGTTGCTTCCTTTCTTTTTTTTAAATTGCATACTATAATTCTTTTTGTGTAAAAAAAAATCAAGGGGCGAAAATGAAAAATAGGATCAAACATGCAACAGGGGCAAAGGTTATTCTCTTTGGATTCATATCCATTATTCTTTTAATCCAGCCAGCTCTGGCCGAAAAATACCAGATGTCCTTGTTCGTGGGCATGAACCATGTTTTTCAATATGGATCTGAAGGAGATTATGTCCTCGGCGAGAATGATTTTCCTGTGACCCCAGCGCACACTCCTCCGAATCTGGGTGCATCATTCGCCCTGTATTTAAAAGATAATATTGCTCTGGAGTTGGATTGGCGGTATACCCTATCTTCGAAGCTAACGCTGGTGGATCCTTCTGACCAGGACGAAGTCGAGATCGACTCCTCCAAACGCCATACGATAACTCTGAATTTTATCTATCTGTTCCTCCAAGGCAATGTAAAGCCTTATATTGTCGTGGGAGGAGGCTTGGACAAGATCCTCGCGAAAGACCAAACGTACACAACAAAATATGGCTTCGAGGTGGATTTTCTGGCACCCGATAAAACCATCGATCCTCTCGCTAATATAGGGGCAGGAGTGCAATTTTTCGTCAGACCAAATATCGGAATACGGCTCGACCTAAGATATGTGATGATTTTTGCTGAGCCGGACAATCTCAGCGGTTTGAATGGTGTTGCTGGAATCTCCTTTTTCTTTTAGCCTGAATAACTCAGGCCCGTTGATTGTGTTTTGTTCGATTCATCGGCAACTTCCTGCCGAGATTGAACGTCTAATAATGTGAGCGGCTTTGAAAGGCAAAGGCCGTGGATGTGTGATATACTTTTAGGGCAAAAAGTCCAATCCGATGAAATGTTCGAAATGTAACTTTGAAAATACCCAGGTAAGCCGGTTCTGCAGCAACTGCGGAACACAGCTTTTTCCTGTTTCTTCGGTCCAAGAAATCCCGACAAAAACTCTCCACTCCCCGATGAAAAGACTAAAAAGGGGACGGATTTTTGGGGAAAGGTATGAAGTGATAGAGGAGCTCGGGGAAGGAGGGATGGGAATAGTCTACAAGGTCTTCGACCGAAAAATCGATGATAAAGTGGCTTTAAAAGTTCTTGCCCCGGAAATTGCTGGGGATGAAAAAACGATCGAGCGATTCCGGAATGAACTGAAACTAGCTCGAAAAGTCTCTCACCGGAATGTATGCCGGATGTATGATTTGAGCGAAGAGGAAAAAACGCCATTCATCACCATGGAGTTTGTGCCGGGCGAGAATTTAAAGAGCCTGATAAAGCGAATCGGCCAACTATCGAAAACCAAAACCTTATCCATCGCCAAGCAAGTTTGTGAGGGATTAGCAGAAGCCCACAGGCTGGGAGTTGTCCACAGAGACCTCAAGCCTCAGAATATCATGGTTGACAGCGAAGGGAACGCAAGGATTATGGATTTCGGGATTGCCCGATCCATCCGGACCAAGAGTATCACAGAAACCGGGATGATCATCGGAACACCAGAATACATGTCTCCTGAACAGGTGGAGGGTGTCGATGTTGACCCTCGATCTGATTTATACTCTCTGGGTGTTATCCTTTTCGAGATGCTTACAGGGAGAGTCCCTTTCCAGGGTGAGACTCCTCTAAGCGTTATCTTGAAACATAGGACAGAACAACCTCCCGATCCGAGAGAATTCGATGACCAAATACCTGTCGAAATCAGCCGAATGATCTTGAAATGTTTGGAAAAAGACAAAAACAAGAGATTTCCAACGGCAGACGCGCTTCTTGCTGATCTCGTCGAAATCGAGAAAGGATTGACCACGACTAAAACTGTTAGAATCGGGAGAAAAAAAGAGAGGGCCGGAAAATTCAAGGACAGGGAGATCACTCTGATAGCTGTTTTGGCTTTTCTGGTGGTTGCGATGGTGATCACTGGTCTGTTTTTTTATCCTGGAGTATTCAAGGGGGGACAAAAAAGCCTGAATTCCATTGCTGTCCTGCCTTTGAAGAATTTATCGGGAATTTCGACACAGGAATACCTGTCCGACGGGATGACGGAAGCCTTGATTTCTAACCTTGCCCAGATGGAGGCCCTTGAGCGCGTGATATCGAGCACTTCGGTCATGCAATACAAAAATACGACAAAACCTTTACCGGAGATTGCCAGAGAACTCGGCGTCGATGCTGTCGTGGAAGGATCGGTCATGGTTTCTGAGCAGAGAGTCCGGGTGAATGTGCAACTTATTGAAGCACGGACAGATCGGAATATTTGGTCCAATAGCTACGAGAGGGACCTCCGAGATATCCTGGCCTTGCAGAGTGAGCTTGCCCGTGCTATTGCCCGTGAGATCAAGATCGTCGTGACCCCGGCCGAGCAGGCGCGCCTGGCCCTCACACGCCCGGTCAATCCGGAAGCTTATCAGCGTGTTCTAAGGGCTCGTTCTTTGTGGAACAAGAGAACGGAAGAAGACTTAATCAGGGCAAAGACGCTTTTCGAACAGGCGATCGAATTGGACTCGACATATGCTCTGGCTCATGCAGGATTGGCCGATGCTTATAACATGCTTGCGAGTTATTATTTTGTTCTTCCGTCAGAAGCATATCCAAAGGCCCAAGAAGCAGCCCGGACTGCCTTGGAGTTGGATGAGAACCTTGCCGAAGCCTACACCTCCTTGGCCTGGGTGAAGTATCGGTATGAAGGAGACTGGTTTGGTGCTGAGACGGACTACAATTGGGCCATCGGTCTCAATCCCAGTTACGCCATCGCTCATCACTGGTATGGATCTTTGTTGAGAGATATGGGGCGTTTCGATGAGGCACTGACTGAGCTGGAAAGAGCGCGGGAACTGAATCCGTTTTCCCTTTCCATAAACACAAGCATCGGCTATTTGTTCTATTTTGCACATCAATACGACCAGGCTATCGCCCAAAGCCAAAAAGCACTCCAAATGGATCCCGATTTCCACTGGGCTCATGATGTCATCGCTCTGGCCCATCTTCAAAAAGGAGAATTCGAGGAGGCGCTTGCAGCGTTCCAAAAGGCTGTTGCTCTATCCGAATCGAGTGTCGATTACCAATGTCATCTGGCCCAAG
>DAOVBT010000392.1 GCA_030670375.1 Candidatus Aminicenantota bacterium
TTTAGAACCTCTGTCCTTAACGATAACAGAGCTTTCAAAGAGACTTGGAGTATCAAGAAAAACCCTTTCCAAGATTATCAATGAACACGGTTCTGTTACTCCAGAGATGGCGCTACGTTTGTCAAAGGCGTTTAACACCACGCCTGAACTCTGGCTTAACCTGCAGCAGAACTATGATTTATGGCATGCTTCTCGAAAATTTAATGACTGGAAAATGGTTGAGTCAATCGCAGTATAATCAACATATTAAATATGCTTCTGTTTGGAAATCCTCCTATTTATTCTCCTCTTTGTTTGCATCGAGTTTGCGCTTTTTTTTCATATAAGGAATGCCGTTGGCCATCCAGTCGGGCATAGGTTTATCCTTTAAATAGTGATCGAAATATTGTTTCATCCGCATCTGGAAGTCTTTCTGGTTCTCTTCTTTGGCAAGATGATGCGGCTCGCCGGGATAGGAGAGGAAGATCACCTCCTTGCCAAGATAACGGGCGGCATTGTAGTATTCCAACGACTGGATCCAGTCGACTGATCCATCCTCTGTCCCATGGAGCAACATAAACGGTGTGGTGATTTTATCGGCGTTCTGGATCGCTGATTGGCTGCGGTACAGCCCGTGGTCCTTCCAGGGATCTGTTCCCATGCGACCCTGGCTGCGAGAATAATAGGAGTGGTTGTTGTTTCCGGAACCTTTGAAGACTTGATTGAACTCCCCTTCGATGCAGGTCGGTGGAGCACCAGAGACGACGCAGGCAAACATATCGGTTTGGGTCACGATAAACGAAGTCTGGAAGCCTCCCCAGCTATGCCCTTGGAGGCCTATCCTTTCCTGGTCAGCATAGCCCAGTTCGATCACTTTTTTCACAGCACTGCTGATACAATCCAACGAAGAGGTGCCGGGCTTTCCGATCTCGAACACGATATCCGGCATCAGAAGCAAATACCCATCGCTCGCATAGGCTGACATGTGGGGCCTATCGTCATAGGTCGGCATGGAATACTGGTGATGGCGCTGAGACATCTTTTCGTAAAAATAAACCAACATCGGATATTTTTTGCCCTCTTCATAACCAGCCGGCAGAGTGAGAGTCGCCTGGAGTTTCTGCCCTTTGCTGTTGTTGTAATCGACCAATATCCGCCGTCCCCAGGCATAGTCTTTTTGTTGGGGATTGGCATCGGTTATTTTTTCGGTATCGGCAAAATCCATCCCGCTCACATACAAATCCGGGAAGTCCACGAATGTCTCGTTGGTATACAGGATTTTGTCCGCTTTTTTGGCTCTACGGGGAAATCCAAATCGCTTATCCGCAAAAATCAACTTCTTGGGTTCACTCCCCATACTAAGAGAATAATAGCCGGATTTTTTGGTCCATTCTCCATACGTGGAGAGTAGCAATGGTTTGGAGGTGTCGATGAATTTTTCTTCGCGATCCAATCGGACATACCGAAACCGGATTTTTTCTTTATCCCCAAGACCTTGAAGGATGTTCGACGACTTTTTCCCATCCAACGGCAAAAGCCAGAGGTCATACTTATGGTTGACGATCACCGCCTTGCCGTCTTTAGTCCAGTCTGTCACTCCAAAGGGAGGCTTTTCATTCGGGTGGTCATCCTCCTCGTTCACAAAAACAACCGCTGCTTCAGCAGAGATATTCATGGAAGTTCCTTGCTTAAAATCATAAATCCAGAGCTGTTTATCCTTTACATAAAGAAAATGCTCATTGTGCGGGGAAATACCCAGAGTCCAACGGATTCCTTTGACAATGGGTTTGCGTCCCCCGGTAGAAGTGTCCACCAGATAATAATCGGATTGTTGGGTCTCCACATCCGAAAGATAGGGCATGGCATCTCGTCCGACTCCCCAATTGCCGTCCTTTGAGAGGGAGATCGTGCGCATATTTTTGTCAGCAAGCTTCAGGAATTTTTTCTCCTTCAAAAGAAAAACAGACCTGTAGGTGAAATTGACATCATATTTGAAACGTCTGGCCTGAACGGACTGGATCTGTTCGTCCTTCCAGTGCCAGATGTCCACGTTCGGTAGCTCTTCTTTGCTTTTTTCCGGCTTTTTTTCCTGTTTTTTAATGCCGCAGAATACCCGGGATAGGTCTTCACTCCAGATGATTGCCCTGTTCTGCGAGGGAGGTGATGATCCAGGCCTTCTTCCTCTTTGCGGCATGATTCTCTCGGAAATCACCATGTTTTCGGGAAACTCGGGATCCTTGGAAGGATCGTACTCGAACCGGGTGAATGACTCCCCTTCCAATCCAGTGAAGGCCAGCAAAACATTGTCCCTTTCCCAACTGTCCTTTTCCAGTTTTCCTCTGAGAAAAGCCAGGGCTGTACCCTCTTTATCCCAAGCGATCTGAGCATAGTCGGCCTTCCCTGTATCCATAGGGGCAAATCGACCGGACATCAATTTCATCAGGTAAACACCGTTGCCTTCTTTATTGGCGGCATCGACTGTATAAGCCAGCATGGTTCCGGGCTTGTTGAACAGATATTTCACGACATTCCCGATATTTTGTGAACGCCCTGTCTCCAGATTGCGGAGTACAAGATCCGTTCCCTTATGCTTGGCTGCCTTATCCAGTTTGGCTTTTTTTGCCATAAAAAACTTGGAATCTTTGGAAAAATCGATGGCCTCCGCATTTTCGACTGTGTATTTATCACCGGTTGCCAAATTCAGGAGTTCTCCCTTTCTGGGAACTGGTTTTTTATCCTTTTGCAGTTTTTTCGCTTCTTCCTTGGATACCCCTATCAGATATGCCGCCCATCGGGAATCCTCTGAAAATTTCGCTCCCGATCCGTAGGGAATTTCATATTTCTTATCCGACAACAGGCTAATGATGGACATGGTCGCATCTCCCCCGTTGGGCCGGAGAGAGTGACTGATCCAATTGCCATCTGCACTGATGGCCGGAGAAAGGATGTGCTTCCATTGGGAATAATCC
>DAOVBT010000093.1 GCA_030670375.1 Candidatus Aminicenantota bacterium
AAGGAATATTTTTCAGTCTGATTTTTTCTTGGGTTAAAAGTGAGGCCGCAATGGCAGGCAGAACGGCATTTTTTGCCCCGCTGATTTTGACTTTACCCTTGAGCTGGAGGTTCTGATTTCCGCGAATCCTGATCTTTTCCATGCAAAATCATTCTAGACCAATACACGCCAAAATTCAACATTGGGTCCCTATATATTTAAGGCTTGGTCGAGGTCGGCAATCAGATCATCCGGGTGTTCGGCTCCCACACATAACCTTATCATCTGGGGCGGGATGTCTGCCAGTTGGCGGGCTTCCTCTCCTTGTTGAAGGTGGGTGGAGATGGCAGGTATGGTCGCTATGCTCTTGATCCGGCCCATATCGCCCGCCCTGTAGATTATCTGCAAACGATCGAACACACGTCTGGCGTTTGCCGGTGGTCCCTCCACCCGAAAGCTCATCAAATGCCCATAGCGGTTGACTTCAGTCCCATTCTCGCCTTCAGAATCCACGAGTTTCATGTATTGTTTCGCCAGTCTGTGGTACGGGAACTGAGGGATTCCAAGGAAGTCGACTTGATACACTTTGGGATGATGACTCAAGAAATCGGCGACTTTCTGGCAGTTTTGGCTGACCAGGTCCATTTTTGATCGCAGGGTGCGCAAGTCATTCAAGGCGAACATCGCATTGATTGGAGATGCGGCTGGCCCGATATCCCGGAAAGGCAAAAATTTTACGTATCCGGCGAAACTTTCCTTAAATAAAGGATTATCGTTCTTGATTTTTGTGACGATGGGATTTCGGCTGATCAGAGCGCCTCCGATAGCAAGCCCTCCGGAAGTTATCGACTTGGTCAGCGAATGGATCACAATATCTGCTCCGTATTCGATCGGACGCATCAGAGCAGGTGTGGCACAGGTCGAATCGATTAGGAACGGAATTTCCCACGAGTGGGCCAAGTCCGCCAGCGCTCGGACATCACAGAAAGCCTGCTGCGGATTGCTCGGAGCTTCGGCATACAGGAACCGTGTGTCCTCGTCGATCTTGGCTTTCCATTCTTCCAGATCTTCGGGATGGGTGACCCAGCGGACTTCGATCCCTCTCTCCTGCATTTTTCTTATGGAAAAATGCTGATAGGTTCCGCCATAGATCTGGATCGAGGAGACAAAATTGATTTTTTCAGGCCCGTCCTTCTGTTTGACCAAAAAGGAATCGACGGCAAGCATGATCGCAGACATCCCGGAGGCTGTCACGAGACATGACGTCTCACAACCGGTTTTGTATCCCTCGAGAAGAGCAAGAACCCATTCCAGATAATAGGTGGTGGGATTGGCAAATCGTGTGTAACACCATGTGGGAATGAGATAGGCCAGAGCTGCTTCCATCTCGTCTGAATCTCTGTAGGCTTGAGCAGCAGCCAGATAGACCGGCTCGATGACAGCGCCTTGATTCTGCTCCAGGGCTTCCTCCACAGTGTACAGCCCATGCACGGCGATCGTGTCGAACTTGAGCTTTTTAACTCGTTCGATCTGCTTTTTTTTCTGCTCCAGATTTTTTTTAGCCTCTTCTATGTATTTTTTGACACCAGATCCGTATTCCGCTCCGTCAGACATGTTTTCCTCTCTATCAATCCGGTTGGCCTTTCGGCCTTTCTCCTGCCTTGTATCTTTCGATTGCCTGTCGCAATCTTTTTACGCCTTCGATAATCTCTTCTTTGGTCGGAAAAGAAAAGTTGATCCGCATCGTGTTGTACTTGCGGAGTCCTTCCGGATAGCAAACCTCTCCCGGGACAAAGGCCACCCTTTCTTCGATGGCCAAGTAAAAAAGATCCAGCGTGTTCAACTCTTCAGGAACCGTAATCCACAGGAAGAGTCCTCCTTCCGGTTTTGTCCATTTCACTCCCGTTTTTTCAGGAAAATTTTCTTCCATGGCTCCAAGAAAAAAACTGAGCTTTTCTGCATAATAAGCTTTGGCTTTTTGGAAATGGGCATCCAGGTCGCATTCTTTCAGGAAAGCCGTGCAGATGTCTTGGTTCAGTTTGGGTGTGTTGAGGATGTTTGATCCCTTGATGAAGGTTAGTTTTTGGATGACATCTGGAGGGCCGATGTTGAACCCGACGCGAATCCCAGGACAGAGAATTTTGGAAAATGTATAGAGTCCGATCACATTTCCTTGGTTTTCATCCAGTGAATAGATGGAGGGGAGATGTTCTCCCTTGTACCGCAGTTCTCTGTATGGACTGTCCTCCACGATAGGAATTTTGTACTTTTTGCCCATTTCGAGAATCGCCAGTCTTTTTTCCAGGCTCATCGTTATGCCAGAAGGATTCTGGAAGTCAGGGACCAAATAGATGAATTTTGGCTGCTTCCCCTGGCTCAGAAGGTCCTGGATTCCCTTATCCATGCCTTCCACATCCGATCCATCTTCCTGGATATCTAGGGCAAGATATTTGGCGTCTTCCAGTTCGAATGCGGCAAGCGCACCCCCGAACGTCGGTAGGTCGATAACAACTAGATCTTGTGCGTCGAGAAACAGCCTTCCTATGAGATCCAATCCATGTTGGCCGGATGTAGTGATCATGATGTTTTCCGGCTCGATAAAGATATTATCTGTCTTGAGATACTCGATGACCGCTGTCATCAGTTCTTTTTCACCTGGAATCGGAGAGTATTGGAGGACGGATTCATAATTGTCTTTGATGGCTCTCTCGGCAGCTTGTTGTATGAGATCGACAGGAAAAACATCGCTGGATGGGAGTCCTCCGGCAAAGGAGATGATTTCTGGGTCCTTTAAGTACCGAAGCATTTTTCCGATGACATATCCTTCAAAATCTTTCATGATAGTAGCGAATAGCTTTTTCATCAATTTATCCTGTTTTTGCTGAGTAGCGGTCGGGGGCATCAAAAATGTCCATAACCTGGACTCGGCTGAGGAACGTTGCGGAATGTTCCACTCCTTCAGGGATATAATACCAGTCTCCCTTCCGGTATATTTTTGTTTCCCCTCCGATTGTCAACGACATTTCCCCTTCAAACACCACTCCCCACTGGCTACAGTGGGAGTGAGGAGGAACCTTGCCAACGGGTTGGATGTCGAAAAAAACTATCTGTTTGTCCGTACTCTGGAACAGCCAGCCCCTGACCCCCTCCAGCGGGATGTCGATTTCAGGGAGATCCCTTATCATTTCTGGATAGGGCGTCCCTTCCCATTGATCCATTAATTCTTTCATTTTTTTTCCTTAAAAAATTGATTTAATGTAACCCCCGTCCACCTGGAGCGCGACTCCTGTGATATAACTTGCCGCTTCTGAGCAGAGAAAAACCACAGCAGCAGCGATTTCGTACGGACGGCCCAGCCGTCCCATCGGGATGATCTTTTCGATATTCTGTAAAAAATCTTGAACAGATCCTTTGCCAGCGTTCTCAAAAGATTTGGCCAGGTTTTCAATCCGTTCGGTTCGGGTATATCCCGGACATACCGAATTGACCGTTATGCCGAAGGGGGCCAATTGGCTGGATAGAGATTTTGAGAACCCCAGCACACCTGCCCTTGCCGTGTTGGACAGGATCAAAGTTTCTATGGGTTGTTTGGCCGATACGGATGTCAAATTGACGATTCGTCCCCACTTTTGCTTTTTCATGTGGGGTGTCACCTGATAGCAGAGGTTCACTGTGCTCAGAAGGTTCAGTTCCAGGGCCTTGCGGTAATCATCCATGCCAAAATCCTCGACCATTCCAGATGGCGGTCCACCCGCGTTGCAGACCAAGATGTCCACAGTCCCGAATTTGTCGACCACGTGTTTGGCCAGTTTTTTCACCTGATCTTTGTCCGTGACGTCTGTTGCCTGGGCAATGATCTGCCCTCCCGCCCTTTCTGCGATTTCTTTTTTTGTCCGGAAGAGCTCTCCTTCGCCTCTGGCACAGATGGCCACATTGGCGCCTTCTCTTGACAGTTGGAGAGCGATAGCCTTTCCTAAACCGCGGCTCGAGGCCGTCACAAGAGCTGTTTTGTCTTTGATCCCCAGATTCATGGATATTCTCCGATTGAGATTAAGTCTCTAATCCTTTTTTCTTATGTAGGACACATCGGCATACCGGGCCTCGTGACCCCTAGCCATGATTTCTTTGGCATCCGTATCACATCTCACACATTTGTAATAAATGACATTCCCGATCAATTCGGCCTTTTCATTTCTCTCTTCATCCGAGAGGAAATACGCTTCCATCGTGTCGAAAGGACGCGCCTCTCCATCACTTTCATACTTGATGGTTATGTTTCTTTCCGCATCGAGAACCTTAAAGGCGTTTTCGGTCCAGTTGAAGTCTTCCATTCCGAGATCAGGATTGATCCTGAGATGAGCAGCTAGCGAGACATCCAGTCCCGACGCCTCCATTTCCTTGCTGCACTGGATAAAGGTTTCCGCGGTTGCCGCATTCCCGATGTTGATTTCGTAGACGGGGGTAGTGCCGTCCTCTCGCAAGTATTCTTTGAAGATATTCATCAGCATTCGGAGCTGCACGGTATTTTGTGTAGAAAGGAGCATGGATATTTTAAAAGACAGGTTGGGAATTTCTCTTGCGTAATAGCAGGCCGCAACGATCGTGGACCAACTGGGATTCAGGAAAAAGTTGGCACCCGTCTCGAGGGCAGCTCGGGTGATTCCGTCCAGGTAGACAAGATGGTTGTTGTTTCCCACTTCCACTCCTCCAAGATTGCCGAAGGGTGTCCCCATGTTCTTCAATATGATCTGGCTTATACCTCCTCCCAGATCTCTCCTTTCGAACGTTTCCCCTGTCACTTCCTCAACATGGGCGAACCGCTTCTCTGGAAGGGGTGTTCCCAGGAGGTTTGTCGAGCAAAACTTGCTGGCTCCGAGCAGATTTTCTGCCAGGGCAAGCACCGTAATCAAATCCCCGCCGTATACATAGGCTTCTGTCAACCCGACCACAGAAATCATTTCGGTCGGGAAAAAGACATTCCCGTTTTCCACGATGTCCTTGATGGCATAAAATGTCGGGTTGGCACCCTGAAATCCCGAGACTTGCGTTGTGCAGACTCCCTTTTTATTGAAGGTCAATTGGTTCGCTTCTATGTAATCTTCGACCTTGGCGAATTTTTGGACATATTCTTCCGATTTTTGCAAGAGATCCCCGAATCCTTTTCCTTCAGCGATCATCTTCCTTGTGTCGTAATCCCGCATGGATTCGATTTTTTCGGAAATGGCCTTTGCGCCTCCGTAGGATTCCAGCAGCGCATCCATAGCTTTGGTGTCTTTGTTGGATAAGAATTTAAAATGCATGGGTCCTCCTCATTGTTTTTTGTGTGTATTATCGGGATGGTTGGTGAGAGTTTCCAAAAAATATCCCATTGAGGTTTTAAATTGTATTGGAAAAAAGCTATTGCTTCAAGTCCAAATTGATATTGACTTAAACATACCTGTGTGTTATTGATTTTTCCCTGGATTATTTAGCTTCTATCATTCCTAGGAGGTTAACTATGCGTTTACTTTTTATTGGGTTTGGCACTGTCGGTCAGGGGCTGGCAGAGCTTCTAGTCAGGAAAAAGGAATTGTTGTCGAATACTTATGGATTGAATATCAAGGTCGTGGGGATTGCCGACAAAATCAAGGGCAGCGTTACCAATCCAGAAGGATTAAATCTTTCTGATGCTCTGGAAAAAGTTAGCGGGGGAGGAAATTTGTTGGATTTGCCCGGGGGGAAATTTGAGGGGGAAGCTTTGGATATGATTCAGCAGGTCGAGGCAGATGTGATGCTCGAGGCCACGTACACCGATATCGAAACCGGAGAGCCGGCAACCTCGCATATCCGGAAGGCCGTGGAGAGCGGGATGCATGTCGTCACCACAAACAAGGGGCCGGTTGCCCTGCATTACAAAGACTTGAAAGAATTAGCTGAGGAAAAGGGAGTCCGATTTTTGTTCGAGGGGACGGTTATGAGCGGAACACCGCTTATCAATTTTATTCGAGAAAATCTTGCGGGCTGTGATATTCAAGAAATAAAAGGCATATTAAACGGGACGACGAATTACATCCTGACCCGGATGGAAGAGGGCATTTCCTATGAGGAGGCGCTAAAAAAAGCTCAGGAACTGGGATATGCTGAGGCTGTGCCGGATGCAGATGTTTTGGGATGGGATGCCTTGGCCAAGGTGACCATTCTGGCCAAATATGTCTTTGAAGCAGATGGAAAACCTTTTGATTACCCTTGCGAAGGAATAACCGGCATCACCGCCGGCTCGATAACCGAGGCTAAAGCCCGAAACAAGCGTTTCAAGCTGATCGGAAAAGTTTGGCGGGAAGGAAGCATCGTGAAGGCATCGGTTGCTCCAGAAGAAATCGATCTTACACACCCGCTGGCTTCCATTATGGGTGCCACCAATGCGGTCACCATCACGACCGATGCTTTGGGGGATGTGACTGTCGTGGGACCGGGTGCGGGCAAAGAGGCCACCGGATACAGCATGCTTGTTGATTTGATTGCCATCGGAGGTCAAAAATGAAGATGTTGCTCGACGGAGAATGGGTGGACCGGGAAAAAAAGATCGAAGTTCGAGATCCGTTCGATGATTCGGTCATTGATACCGTTCCCAGTGCCACGGATCAGGATGTGGAGATGGCCTTGGATGCGTCTGTCCGAGGGTTTGAGATCGCCAGGAAGATGAGCGTTTTCGACAGGGCCCAGGTTCTTTTCAAAACAGCCGCGATCGTATCGGAGAACCTTGAAGATTTTGCGGTGATAATCGCGCGGGAAGGTTCCAAAACCATCCGAGAAGCACGCAAAGAAGCCTCGCGATGTGTCAATACGTTGATGGTTTCTGCCGAGGAATCCAAACGCATTCTGGGAGAAACCATTCCGTTTGACTCCTTTCCCGGAGGAGAAAAGCGGCGGGGGTATTACTACCGGTTTCCGATCGGGGTAGTCCTGGCGATCACGCCGTTTAACGACCCCCTCAATCTTGTCGCCCACAAGCTGGGTCCGGCGATTGCGGCAGGAAATTCTGTCATCCTGAAACCTGCCACCGTGACTCCGCTTTCTGCTTTGATGCTGGCTGAAGCCTTATTAGAAGCTGGCCTGCCTCCTCTGGTCCTTCAGGTAATCACGGGATATGGCAGTGTGATAGGGGATCCTCTGGTAAAGGATGAACGGGTGCGGATGATCTCATTCACGGGCGGCATCGAGGCAGGTAAACGGATTTCCCAGCTTGCCGGGATCAAAAAGATCGGGATGGAACTGGGTTCTGATTCTCCCGTGATCGTATGGGAAGATGCCGATCTCGATTGGGCGGTGGAATCCTGTGTGTCGGGTTCTTTTTGGGCTGCCGGGCAGAACTGCATCGGCGTCCAACGCCTTTATATCCACAAGAATATCTATCAGGAATTTCGGGA
>DAOVBT010000413.1 GCA_030670375.1 Candidatus Aminicenantota bacterium
CCCACATAATAGCCGAGGCTTGTTGAGCTTCCAATAGTGAGAATCGTTCCCCCATCAACGAGGAATCGTTTAAGCTGAGGGATCGTCTTTTCTTTAGTGACTTTGCCTAATCTGTTTCTGTACTCGGCGGGGATGGTTTTCGGGTCGGGTTGTTCGCTTCTGAAGTAACGGGAAAATTCATCCTCCTCCATCGCGGGGATCGCTCCCCCCACAAAAATAAGAACGTCAAATTTGCTCTTAAGATCACCAGCATCGAGCGTTTGGGGATAGACCACCTCGAAATCGAACTCGAACTGTTCCATCAGCCATCTCACCCATCCCGAAGGCATGGACCCCCCGTATCGATCCCATAGTCCGATCCGTGGAGCCCTCATCCGATAGGCTTCCCCTTTGGGTTTGGCTGCGACAGCTTCGAAGGTCAATCCTGTCTCCTGTGCCAAAGCTTGGAGTTTGGGGATTGTGGATGTTTTAGCCGGGATGTATACCGCACCCTCAGGTAGGATTTTCCCGTTTATTTGGATCTTTTCTTTCAGCCAGTACACATCCTCTCCGCTCTTTACGAGTCGATTGATGGCGGTAAACGCTTCGTTTACCCTGTGGTCCAGGATATACCCCAGAGCACTGCTCCCTTTCACTCGGCCTTCTGGTGCCTCAGCCAGGCCATCCAATTTTTCGAAGGGGCCATCAAAGCCTTCGAGGATCCGGTCGAATTCCACCCCCATCTGGAAAGCCAGAGTATATCCTGCACTGTCATAAGGCGCGCGTGGAGGACCGCCGGGGTATGGAATGTCGTCCGGGTAATGTTGCGGTTCGAACATATCGATGACATGCGGACGAAAGGCCTGGGCCGATTTTACGACATAGGATCCTTCCGGATAGGTCTTTCCTTCGACCTTAAAAGACTTTGTTGCACGGTGAATGGTGATTCCATTTTTTATGAGAGTGTTGATAAATTTGGTTGCGGTGAGAAAATCCGGTTGGTCTGAGGGGATGATAAATCCTCTCGGGTCTCTGGCTTCAGGATCCCGCAGGATTTTAAAATATTTCGGATCGTAGCCCCGTGATCTTCGGCCTGTTCCCATGGGTTTGGCATCATCTTTTTTAATAGCAGCTTGAACGGCCTCGATCCTGCGCGGAGTTATGGTCCAGTGATCACGGCTGCCCTTTTCGATGGAGTTTTTTCCCATCCGGTAGATGTTAAAGAGGAAATTGTCTTTGAGTTTTGCGGCTGTGTCGAGGATAGCACGATCGGCTGTGATGCTGTATTCGATCGTGCTGCGAAAATGCCACGTCTGAGGAGCAATGGGGAAGGGATAGTCGCCGTTGGCCAGGTGTTTCTCAGGAATGAATGGGATTGTCACGGGCGTAGGATTGCCGATCATCTCCGTGAGGATCCCGATCATGTTGTGGAAGTAAGGTGTGCAACGGAGACAGCCGTTCCACCAGGTTTGATACCAGGCCCCCTCCCTCATCGTAGACCCGGGTTTGCCCTCAGCCATAAAACGGCTGTGCATGGCTGAACCCACGACATCAATTCCCAGGACGAGAAGAGGATCGTAGTTGAAATTATAGGGTTCTCGGAAGGGAGGGGCAAAAAGGACAGCGCCCGAAGGGCCGGTCTGGTGGTGGTTGTACACGATCTGAGGAAACCACTCGCGGTAGAGAATGCGGTTGATGATCTCTGTCTCTTTCATGTTGACCATGTAGAAATCGCGGTTGTTGTCGTGCCCGACGTATTTCTGGTACAGGTAGGGTAGCCCGCGTGTCGACCTTTTTTTCGGATCGGATTCACGCATGTACCAATTTCCGATATTCTCCATGCCGTCAGGGTTTGTGATGAGAGCGAGGAGGATCACATTGTCCAGGATTCGGAGAGTTTCGGCATCACTGCCGCTCACCATCTGGTAGACGAGCTCCAGCTCTTGTTGTGCGCCGGCGACCTCGGTGGCATGCAGTCCTCCATCGATCCAGACAACGGCTTTTCCCTCTTTGGCCAGCGCGCGGGCCTCATTGTCATCAAGCCCATCAGCTAATGCCAAACGTCTTGCGATCTCTTTATAGCGAGCGAGATTTTTGTGGTTCTCGGGCGAAGTGATGATGGCCAAAATTACGGTACGGCCTTCCGAAGTCGTCCCGATCTGCTCCAGTATAATCCGCGGAGACTCTTGTTCCAATGTCTTCCAGTAATTGACGAGCTGGGTGTATGTCGCCAGCCAATAATCGTCTCCGATGTCGTGCCCGAACTGTTCCTTCGGGGTTGTTATCTTATCATGGCCGAGAACTGGCACTACAAATAAGAATAGGCTTAAAAGATACAGAATAGGGATTCTTATCCTTTTCATTTAATCCTTTCCTTTCAATCTTGAGATCTGAACTGCAGCTTTTTACTTTATACTGTCGAGATTTAACAATCAACTACTTTACCTGAATTATTCATAAAATCTGCTGACACCTTTATATTTAAAAAACACTTAAAATCTTATTGTCAGCATCTTTTACCCTTCGGGCGAGCTGATCTCACTGCATCTACTTCGTTATGTCGGGTCTCGCGGTAGTAAACTACAGCTTCGCCCTCCATGCCTCGCATCTACAGCAACCTCAACTCGTGAATATAACCACCTTTCCTCTGGACTGCTCATAAAAAGTGCTGATGTTTTTCTTCGGAAGACATTTAATTTTTATCATCAGCACTTTTTCCCCTTCGGGCGAACTGACCTTCCTAC
>DAOVBT010000235.1 GCA_030670375.1 Candidatus Aminicenantota bacterium
GATCGATGATAAGAGCGTTGTTCTGGCTGAATTCGAAAACGGAAAGCCGGCGATGGTCTATGCCCCTTATGGAAAAGGAAAGGCGATTATTGTGGGATCTTTCATCGGATCCGCCTACCACCATTTCCAAAATTCGAACAACGCCAAATTTCTTACTGGATTAGCTCAATGGCTGGGCATTTCCAATCCAGTGGAAGCCTCCTCTTTAGAAAAGGAAGTTTTGGTGGAAGCGAGAGTTCTTGAAGGCCAGAAGCATAAGATTTTATTCGGATTCAATCGGGGAGAAAAAAGGACCACTGCGAAATTTGAGGTCGCCGTGATGGGACGGGACTGGACCGCTAAAAATTTGGAATCAGAGAGAGATGTGGCTATCGGCTTTCATGGGAAGCGTGCTGTCCTGGAAAAAACAATGGAGCCTCAGGAAGTCTGGGTTGTCTTGTTGGATCAAAAATGAGTGCAATGGTGCTTGAAGAACAACAAAGGAAAACATACAGCATCGGCATAGATGTGGGTGGGACAAAGATATCAGCAGCTTTATTCACTCCAGAAGGGAAGATGTCCTCAAGGAACAAGAGCCCTATAGATACATCAAAGCCTGAAAAGACACTTTTTCAGATCATCCAGATTATTAGAGATTTGGAGTCTCATGTTGAAAAGGAAAAGGCGGGCATCAAAGCCATCGGTATCGCCATTCCAGGAATTGTCTATCAAAGCACAGGAATCGTTTGGGCGCCTAACATTCCGGGATGGGAACATTATCCTTTGAGGGATAACCTTCAGAGAGAAATAATGATACCTATTATGCTGGAAAGCGACAGAAGTGCCTATGTCTTGGGCGAACAGTGGTGTGGGATTGCCAGAGGTCTGAGGGATGTTGTGTTTCTGGCTGTGGGGACCGGGATAGGAGCTGGCATAATCGTTGATGGAATCCTCTGTCGGGGGAGTGAAGACATCGCCGGCGCGGTTGGATGGTTTGCTCTGGATCCCATATTTAGAGAAGAATACGCAGAAATGGGGTGTTTTGAGGCGGAAGCTTCTGGCAGTGCTGTTGCAAGAAAAGCCATCCAGCTTATCAAAGAGGGAGAATCATCGTTAATGTTTGAGCTGGTCAATGGGAATCTGGAAAGCATAACCGCAAAAACAGTGGTGGAAGCCGCACGGAAGAGCGATGTCCTCGCCATGAAAGTCATCGAATCCACTATAAAATACCTGTCTATGGGAATCGCCAATATCGTCAGTATTCTGAACCCACAGATGATAGTCCTCGGAGGAGGCCTATTTCAGTCCGGGGATTTCCTCCTTGAGCCGGTAAAAGCAGAGTTTAGAAAATGGGCTCAGCCCATAGCGGCCAAAAATGTAAAAATTGAGCTGTCCTCTCTGGGTGAAGATGCCGGTCTGTACGGGGCCGGAAAGTTGGCTTGGCATACAAATTGATAGGAATAGAGATCATTGAGTTTTGCCTTTTCCATTGAGGAATAATGGACCGAGGAAGAAATACATTCACGGAAAGGAGGTAAGTTATGTCTGCTTTAGACTATTTGAATCAAATCCAAGATATCGTCGAGGAGATCAAGAAGAAGGAGATGGCAAAGATTGAAGAAGCGAGTAAACTCATGGCCGAGTCGATAGCAGATGAGGGAAGAGTTTATATATTCGGAAGCGGGCATTCCGTCATCCCTGTTCTGGATATTTTCCCAAGATACGGAAGTTATGTTGGGTTTTTCCCCCTTTATGATCCCCGATTGATGTGGTTCAATGTCATCGGGCCTGGCGGTGCTCGAGAACTTTTGTGGTTAGAGAGGCAGGAAGGGTACGCCGAGGTTTTCTTACAGAGCTATCCTTTGGAATCACGGGACTGCATGCTTGTTTTCTCACATGGGGGATTAAACACGGCACCCATCGAAATCGCCTTGATAGCTAAAAAAATAGGATTGAAAGTGATCAGTGTGTCTTCTCTCAAAAATGCCAAGACAGCAAAAAGAACTCATCCCTCCGGGAAAATGCTCCCTGATATTGCTGATATCGCTATTGACAATTGTGTACCTCCGGAAGATGCTTTGGTCGATGTCGGCCAATTGGAAAAAGTTGCCGCAGGCTCAACTGTCGCTGCTGTATCGATTGCCATGTCGCTCGTTGCAGAAACCGCGGCCAACCTTGCAGCTGTAGGAAAAATGACCCCGACTTTTGTCTCTCCAAATGTTAAGGGTGTGGAAAAAGGGCATATGCAAAAGGTCTACCAATCTTTCACTGAATTTTATTACCGCAGGCCGATGAAGCGATAAATTTCAAAAATTCGGTAACTCAGAGGAGGAGAAATTTAGTGTGAACGATCCATTGAATCAGAAACATGTTCGTTCTTACAAATTGATGTCTTCGGCTTGTGCTGGCATGTTTGTTTTTGGGATTGTAATGGCCATTCTGGGGGCTATACTCCCCACTCTTTTTTCAGAAATTCAGTTCAACAAGAGCGAAGCAGGGAATCTGTTCTTCACCATGAATCTCTCCATGCTGGTCATGTCTCTTTTATTTGGACCTGTGGTCGATCGTTTTGGGTTCAAGATATTTCTCGCCGTCTGTTCTCTCCTGGTGGCCTTCTCGTTTTTCCTCTTTACGACAGCCACAACATATACAAATGTCCTTGTGGCTGCCATAATCCTCGGTTTTGGAGGCGGAGGTTTGAACGGCGGGACGAACGCACTGACCAGTGATATCCATCCCGATAGAAGAGCCACCGCTCTCAATTTATTGGGTATCTTTTTCGGTTTTGGAGCCCTTACGATTCCATTTCTGATCGGCGCATTTCTTGGACGAGTCGGACTTGATCCCATTCTAATGTTTGCCACATTTTTAAGCCTTATTCCCTTTATCTTGTTCGTGAGTTTTCCTTTTCCCAAACCAAAACATGAGCAAGGATTTCCGCTCCTAGAGGCAAAAAAGGTGGTCAAACATCCTCTTTTGTGGCTGTGTGGAATCTTGCTTTTTTTTCAATCCGGGAATGAATTCATGGTGGGCGGTTGGATCTCCACATATCTCAATGAACATTTCGGCCTGACTCCTACGACTGCCTCTTTTTTGCTGGCAGGTTATTGGGCGGCAATCATGAGCGGTCGTCTAGTCTCTACAAAAGTTGTGAAATTCATGAAAAATGAGAAACTGATCCTGGGGAGTGCATTCCTTTCTCTCTTTGCTGCCATATTAATAGTCGCAGCGCCATCCAAGGAGTTGTCTTCATTGGGTGTTGTGTTGATCGGATTAGGATTCGCCGCCATTTTCCCCACGACTCTCGCTATAGCTGGAGAAGCCTTCCCCTCTTTTACAGGAACAGCTTTTGGGATCATCTTTGTCATTGCTTTAACGGGCGGGATGTTGTCGCCATGGCTGGCTGGGAAAATTGCCCATGTCTATAACATTCAAAGGGCAATGTTCATTCCCATTTTTAATTGTAGTATGATTATATGCGTTCTGGTGTTGATTCAGAAAACTTTAAAGAGTCATAAATACTCACAGTTTTGAATACGCTCTTTTAGCTCATAAGGTCCGCTTTTTTAAAGAGAAGGAGATTGAAAAAATGAAAGAATCAATGCGATTCCTAATCGTGATTTCTCTGTTGTCTTTTTTGGGGGGAATGGCCTGTGGGCCTTCTCTTGAAAAGACTGCAGAACCTGTGGAGCTCATCGTCCGGGGTGATGATATGGGCATGACTCATACCTGCAATCTAGCTGTTATGAAGAGTTTTCAAGAAGGGATATTGACCTGTGCCTCGATCATTGTGCCCTCTCCCTGGTTCGAGGAGGCGGCAAAGATGTGCCGGGAGCACCCTGAGTGGTGTGTGGGTGTTCACCTCACCCTGAACAGCGAATGGCGAGGCTATAGGTGGAAGCCTGTAGTCCCTTACAGTGAAGTGCCCAGTCTTGTGGATGAAGACGGATATTTTTATCCGACAACAGAAGCGTTTCTGGAGGCTTCCCCGGAATTAGAAGACGTTGAAAGGGAGCTGCGGGCTCAGATGGAATTGGCTCTTAAGCGCGGGATCGATGTCCAGTATATCGATACGCATATGGATACAGCCCGGTCGACGCCTGAGCTCAGGGAGATCGTCCTGAATATCTGTCAGGATTATGACCTCCCGCTGTCGAGGGAATCAGGAGAACAACAGATGAGCATCTACGAAGTCCCCTATAAAGAGAAAGGAAAAATCCTTGCCGAGAAACTGAAACAGCTGGAATCGGGATTGTGGCTACTGGTTGTGCATCCAGGTCTCGATACACCCGAAGAGAGAGCTCTGGAGGATATCAATCCGGAAGGTCTGCCAAATGTGGCCCTCAATAGGGCAGCGGTTACCAGTGCCTTGACCAGCAAATCTATTAAAAGAATTGTCGATAAACGGGGCATCCAACTGACAGATTACCGGAAGCTACGAAAAAAAGAATAAACTGGGGAGGATACAATGAGGTTCAATGCAAGACAAAGGAATATGTGTGCATGCCTTTCTGTGGTTCTTTTTCTCTGTATCGTTTTTT
>DAOVBT010000340.1 GCA_030670375.1 Candidatus Aminicenantota bacterium
CGGCAAATCAGATAATATCGAACGGAATCTCGAGGCCTTCCAGGAGTGTTATGAGGTTTTAGAAAGGGGAGAAGTTATCGGGATCTTTCCTGAGGGCAAAAGCGAAATGACGCGCCGTGTTAAAAAGATTAAAACTGGAGCTGCCAGGATTGTCTTGGAATCAGAGCGAAGAAATAAATATGAACTTGGTGTCAAGCTCATTCCGATAGGACTTCATTTTTTCTCGCGCAGCCGATTCCGCAGCAAAGTTCTGGTGAATGTGGGAAGACCGATCGATCTGCAGCCATACTTCTCTTTGAATGAGAAAGATAATATGGAAGCTGTCAATCGACTCACAGCCCAGATCCAGAGCCGTTTGGAACACCTTACGGTCAACGTTCAACATTCAGAATTGGATCGCTTTGTGAAAGATATCGAGAGCATCTATCGGGATGAATTGATGACCCAAACCCAAGCCGATCATAAATCGTCCAAAAAGATCGTCGCAGAGTTTGTCATCACGCAAAAGATTGCCGATTGTGTGGCGTATTTTCAGGAACATGATCCCCAAAGAGTGCGAGATATGGAAGAGAAAGTTGCTGGTTACAAACGCAAATTGAAGCGCCTCCACTTGAAGGACATCATGGTGAGGGAAAAAACAAGCATTAAAAAGCTGTTTAAAGCGGAGTTGACAGGAATCGCCAAGGCGGCCGTCGGATTTCCCCTGGCAGTGTATGGTGTTCTGAATAATTTTTTCCCTTATAGGATAACTGAATTCATAGCGAGAAAGTTTATCGACGATAGAACCAAGATCCTGATGGCTCTGTTTGCAGGAGGAGGAATCACATTTATTTTGTTCTACGGTGCCCAAGTTTTTCTTGTTTGGTACTTAGAAGGATATCTATGGGCCATCCTTTATTTTTGCAGTTTGCCGTTATCCGGTTTTTTTGCATTGGGTTATATCAAAGAGATCCGGCAAATACAGGAGCGTGTCAGTTTTTCCTTTTTTCTTTTTACAAATCGGCATTTGATAGGTAAAATGCGTCGTACAAGGAATATGCTGATATCGGAAATGAATTCCTGTAAAGATGAATATCTCGAAAAGATGAAAAAAGAAACTCCCGGAAATAAACAGTAATAGAGAAACACTGCTGATCATTGATATGGAATCGAACAAGACAAAAAAAGCAAAAGTCGGAAAGGTATTGAACAACATCAGGCCTCAACTTTTGCTGAGCGACCTAAGCCATGCCGTTTCTCTTGAGCGTTTAGGGCCGAAGTTATTCGAACGTATCCATTGGCGTGCATTAACGGATGAACCTAAAATTGCCATCACCTTCGATGACGGTCCTCATGCCACATCGACGCCCCCTATCCTGGAACTTTTGCAAAAGTTCAATGTCCCAGCAACCTTCTTCTTGGTAGGCAAACACCTGGAAAAACATCCTGAAATTGCCCGCGAAATGGTCAGTGTCGGTCACGAAATCGGCAACCACACCTTTTCCCATTCTCTGTTGTATGCGTCAACAAAAAACAGAATTCGAGATGAGATATGCCGTACCGATACACTTATTAGAAATATTGACGGGGCCGAGCCAAAGTTTTTCAGACCGCCAGCAGGATTTTTTACTAAGCAAGTGTTGGATATTGCAGAGCAATTGGGATACAAAACGGTCGTGGGTGATGTTTATCCCCGGGATCCTCACCTTCCTGGCAAGGAAAAAATCGTGGATAGAGTTCTCAAACGCACCGTTGCCGGTTCCATAATTATATTGCATGATGGGGGAAACACCCAACGGGTGGACAGATCCCAGACTCTTGAAGCACTAGCCGAAATCATCCCTCGTTTGAAAAATAAGGGATTTGAATTCTTAACCCTTTCAGAGCTACTGTCAAATTAAAAACAGCAATTCAATTAAGAATCATAAAGACTATCCGAAAAAAATTAACCTCTAAACCTCAGGAGTTCGGCAAGCCTCTTAAAGGAGAGTTGAAGGGGTATTGGAAATTGAGAAAGATAAAATTATAGTTTATGTCATTGACTCTTCAGATGCAAATTCAAGATATTAATGATTTTGGGAAGTTGATTATTCGATTAAGTCTTGGATCTTGTCTCTTATAAAATCCCGCAATTCTTCGGTCGAGAGAGATTGAATTGTATCCGGTGAGATGGGCTGGCCGAACTTGATTTTGACAGGTCTTGGTTGAATCAGCCAGGATCCCTTATGTTTAAGCTGGAACAGACCCGATAACCCAATCGGGATGATAGCGACTCCTGCCTGTTTAGCCAGATGAAAAGGAAGCTTTTTGAATTGACCGAGAGTGCCGTCCAATGTCCGATGCCCTTCTGGCAGGATGATGATGGATTTGCCTTTTTTCAGGATTTTTTCGGTCCTCTTCATGCTCTTTATCGAAGCATGGATGTTTTTTCGGTCGATCGGGATGTTTCCCAAGCGACGGACGACCCACCCGTAGACCGGCCACTTGAACTGCCGCAGGGCTTCGACTCCCCGCACAAAAGTGGGGATATAGGCTTCGAGCAGAGGGATGTCGAAAAGGCTTTGGTGATTGGACATAAAAAGGTAAGTCTTATTCGGTTCGACGTTTTCAGCTCCCTCAGAATGGACCTTGATAAACAGGATCTTGAATAGAAGCTTCAGGCTTTTTTTTATAAAAGGATCGAGAGTTTTTTGCAGTATAAAAAATGAGAGAACAATATAAATGAATAAAAGAAGGATAAAATACAGGCCTCCGACTAACCATGAATAAGCTGAGATCAGGTGCTTCATTTCCAAAACACAGGGACAGCCTGGTGGAGACATTCTACCGAGACAGGTGTGATCCCGACGAGCTCTCCGTCAGGAGTTAAAACCTTGGGGATATCGGTCTCGACTGAGATTTTTTTCGCTTTGAACTGTTCGACTTCTTCCAAGTGGATGTGCTCCCCCGTGAAGATTTTGGGAAAGCATTGGATCAGCCTTCGACGCGTGGCTTTACCCAAGAGAGTGACATCGAGCAGCCCGTCGTCGATCTCAGCATTCGGTGCCATCAGGAAATTGGCTGTGTAGCGCGTGTTGGAGATCTCGACAAAGATATTTTCCCTTTCGAAAGTTTCTCCATCAGCCTCGATCTTCACCCTGTAGGCTTTCAGGAAAACCATCTGGTAAAATACACCAAACGTGTAAGCGACATTTCCGAAAATCTTCAGTTTATGAGCCGTTTTCCCCACATCCGCCACAAATCCCAGTCCTAATATATTGAGAAAATAATAATCCTGGCCATGTGTGTGATACTTTCCCACATCCACATATCTCGGTTTTCCCAGACGAATGATCTCGATGGTATTTTCCCATCGGGAAACATCCAGCTCAAAATCACGGGCAAAGGCGTTTCCTGTGCCTATCGGAAGAACGCCGAGAGGGATTTTCCCCTTGTCCGGATTTTTGTAGTATCCGTTGATGACTTCAAA
>DAOVBT010000330.1 GCA_030670375.1 Candidatus Aminicenantota bacterium
CAACCCGGCAGTCCGCCTCACCTCACCCCACAAAGCAAAGTTGACGGAGTACTACGGTTCCAAGGCGGCTTTCGTTACGACGTACGCAAGAAAGCCGATCGCCAAACCGCCGGCAATGACCCTGAGAAAATACCCTGTGGCGATCAGGAAAACATCGATGATGACAACATGTTTGAGCCAGTTGGAATAGGCAATCTGGAGAATAAAGTATACCAGCAGCACGACAAAAAAATAGATGTGAAGAAAATAAGCCCCGGCTAGACCCAAAAGAACAAGAAGGATACAGGCAAAAAGAGCATGATTCTTGTTCAATCTTCCAGAGGCCAAAGGCCTTCTGGATTTGACTGGGTGGAGTTTATCCTCTTCCAAATCTTGGATGTCATTCAGGATATAAGCCGCACCAGAAAGAATACAAAACAGAATAAAGGCAAACATGGTTTTGACAAAAAGCGGTAAATTGAACACATTCTGGGAGAATATCAAGGGGGCAAAAACAAACAGATTCTTGATCCACTGTTGAACCCGCAGACTCCTCACGACTTCTAGAATTTTCATTTCACTCATTTTATTTGTTTTTTGCTTTCGATTCAAATCATTTTCCAAGCATTCTTTTCCCCGCGATGAATAAGGCTTTATAAGGACTTTTTGATATCACGAGAATAAGGATGTTTAGTCCATGAAACGAAAAAATTGTAGCGCAAACACTGGAGGAGATCATCCGTAAGAAAGCGCTACAGCTTCCAGCCCCCTGATACGACGAGATTCGTTCCGGTTATATAACGGGCTTGGTCTGAAACCAAAAACAAAACAGCGCTGGACACATCATCAAACGTGCCCAGGCGGCCAACAGGGATATTTTGATTTTTAAGCAGGATTCCTCCCTCGATCAATCCTGGCGAAACCATGTTGACGGTAATTCCATCGGATGCCACAGAAGCGGCCACAGATCGGGTTAAGATAAGCAGACCTGTTTTCGCTACAGCATAAGGAACGATGTTTCGATAAGCCGCAAGCCGTTCTACGCGGCTGAAACCCATATTGACAACCCGGCCCCATTTTCTGCCGCGCATACCGGGAAGGGCCGCTTGCAGGCAATAAAAGGCACTCCCAAGATTCCCGCGCCACATGTGATCCCAATCTTCAGCATTAAGTCTTTCCCACGATTTTTCTAAAATCGGGCCGAAGTTGTTGATAAGAATATCTATCCGGCCAAACTGCCCTTCGGCCTCTCGTATGAAAGCATGGGCTCGATCTTCTTGGGTCAGATCGGCCTGCAAACAACCGGAAAGTTTCCCTTTTTTTTCGATTTCTTTAACGACATCAATGGCCGCCTTCCTGTCTCTTTTGAAATGCACAATCACCCCTGCTGCTTCATCGGCCAAACGAAGGGCGATATTCCTTCCCATCCCCCGGTTGCTGCCTGTCACAAGGGCAATTTTGTCATCCATGATTTTTTTCTTTCCGTTTCCTCACATTGGACACTCCGTATAGTATATCAATTTTGAATCGGAGGGTCATTTGATTATCCATTCCCATTGTATATAATCTCGGAGAGGATATCGATCAGGAGGTTTGAATGGTCCATTGCACGGATATGAAAAAAGGCGATGTCTATTATTGCCAGGGATGTGGGACATCGGAAGACACTTGCGATCATGTGGAGTGCCGGTTCGTCTGTTGTGATAAGTACTTAAAACGGAAAGAATAACCCATAAACACATGTCCTTACTCGATAAAATCAACAAAGCTCTTGCCACCAGATTTATCAAGGATTTTGAAGACATCTTCAACAATCAGGTCCGTGCAAAGCATGGGCAGTTGGCAGGATGGATGTCTATTTCAGCAATGCTGGTGTTGTTCATCGTAAAAATGGGGCTGGGCATCCGGGCGGGATCCATCTCCATTGTCGCAAACGCCTTTCATCTCCTCTCCCATATGGCAAACTCTGTGATTCTGGTGGTGACCTTTCGATTGGCTGCGCGGCCGGCTACGGCCAAAACACCTTACGGTCACGGCCGTATGGAACATGTCGCTCCGTTGATCATGTCTATTTTTCTGTTCGTCTCCGGTATCCATATCGCCGAACAATCTTTGCACCAAGTTCTCGAACCCCATGAGGTCCACTACTGGAATGCCCTGCCATGGATTTTGTTGGCCACGATAATCATAAAACAGTGGCTGGCGCAATTTGTCAGATATTTGGGCAAAAGGGTGGATTCTCACGCCATTCTGGCCAACGCCTTTCACCAAACGATCGAAGCTGTGATGTCATTCACCGTCATAGCAGGCCTCGTAGTCGGTCACTATTTCCACAAACCAGAAGTGGATGGCTATATCGGGATTTCTGTTTCCTTATGGTTGCTCTACATGGGATTCACTCATGGTCGAGAGGCCATCGTTCCTCTTCTGGGCAAGGCACCGAGCCAAGAGCTCATCCAAAAAATACGGGAGACGGCTAAATCCGTCGATGGGGTGGAAGATGTGCACGAGATCATCGTGCACGATTACGGAACCATGTACACGATTTCTTTGCATCTCGAGATTCTAGAAAAATTCGGGCCCTCTGAAATACACGAGATTACCGAAAGATGCGAGGCCAAATTGCGGGGAACCTTTCGGGGAGAGACGACCGCGCATTCAGACCCATTGCTGGAGCCCACTCCGGAAATTATGGCTATCCAGGAAGAATTTAATAAAGTCTTGCAAGATTTCTCAACAATCACAGGGTATCATGATTTCCGGGTGGTGGCAGAATCCAAGAAAAACAAGATTATTCTTGCCGACATCGATGTCGCCGACGAAGTAATGGAATCTGAATTTAGCGAACTCAAAAAAAGGCTAAACATCAAATGTATCGAAAAAATCCCGAACATCGCCTACTGCTCCTTTTACATCACCCCCAAATATGCATATTAGGGTCCCCATTAAATAAGGGTTGCGAAATGGGGAGGAGCAAATTATAATCAAATCACTAATCGTGGAAAAACATCGAGATCAATCGGGATGGAGGAAACATGGATAAAAAGCTTACTGGACATCATTTGGGCATCGTGGTTATGTTGGGTGCGGTGTGGGGACTCTCCGAAGCCGCCCTAGGCATGGGGCTCAGAAGTTGCGCATCTGCCATGTCAGGCTCGATCATGACTGGGGTGGCATTGTTTTTTATTGCCGCATGTTGGGTCATCTCCCAAAGTTGGAGGGGTGTCGCTCTTTTGGTCATCATTGCCTCGCTGTTCAAGCTGTTCGACGCCTTGCTCCTCTCTCTGCCGGTATTGCATGGGGCTGTGGCCAATCCCATATTTGCCTTCGTTATGGAGGGTGTGGCCTTTTTGATTATCGTTTCGTTGGTCAAAGATAAGCTCTCCAAAAAAACGACTTCTCAAGCTCTTGCTGGGGGCCTTTCTGCATTGGTAGCCGTCAATCTATTCCCCCTAGTGAAGTTTGCCACGGGTATCCCCGCATGTGTGGCCGCCGGCACAGGATATCCACTCTCTCTCTATTACGCATACATTGCCGTCGCTCTTT